>NZ_JABWRY020000002.1:0-22500 GCF_014269205.2 Pseudomonas kermanshahensis | reverse complement strand
CGAGTCTTAATAGGGCGTTTAGTCGCTGGGTATAGACCCGAAACCGGGCGATCTATCCATGGGCAGGTTGAAGGTTAGGTAACACTGACTGGAGGACCGAACCGACTACCGTTGAAAAGTTAGCGGATGACCTGTGGATCGGAGTGAAAGGCTAATCAAGCTCGGAGATAGCTGGTTCTCCTCGAAAGCTATTTAGGTAGCGCCTCATGTATCACTGTAGGGGGTAGAGCACTGTTTCGGCTAGGGGGTCATCCCGACTTACCAAACCGATGCAAACTCCGAATACCTACAAGTGCCGAGCATGGGAGACACACGGCGGGTGCTAACGTCCGTCGTGAAAAGGGAAACAACCCAGACCGTCAGCTAAGGTCCCAAAGTCATGGTTAAGTGGGAAACGATGTGGGAAGGCTTAGACAGCTAGGAGGTTGGCTTAGAAGCAGCCACCCTTTAAAGAAAGCGTAATAGCTCACTAGTCGAGTCGGCCTGCGCGGAAGATGTAACGGGGCTCAAACCATGCACCGAAGCTACGGGTATCACCTTTTGGTGATGCGGTAGAGGAGCGTTCTGTAAGCCTGTGAAGGTGAGTTGAGAAGCTTGCTGGAGGTATCAGAAGTGCGAATGCTGACATGAGTAACGACAATGGGAGTGAAAAACTCCCACGCCGAAAGACCAAGGTTTCCTGCGCAACGTTAATCGACGCAGGGTTAGTCGGTCCCTAAGGCGAGGCTGAAAAGCGTAGTCGATGGAAAACAGGTTAATATTCCTGTACTTCCAGTTATTGCGATGGAGGGACGGAGAAGGCTAGGCCAGCTTGGCGTTGGTTGTCCAAGTTTAAGGTGGTAGGCTGAGATCTTAGGCAAATCCGGGATCTCAAGGCCGAGAGCTGATGACGAGTTGCCTTTAGGCGACGAAGTGGTTGATGCCATGCTTCCAAGAAAAGCTCCTAAGCTTCAGATAACTGGGAACCGTACCCCAAACCGACACAGGTGGTTAGGTAGAGAATACCAAGGCGCTTGAGAGAACTCGGGTGAAGGAACTAGGCAAAATGGCACCGTAACTTCGGGAGAAGGTGCGCCGGCGAGGGTTAAGGACTTGCTCCGTAAGCCCATGCCGGTCGAAGATACCAGGCCGCTGCGACTGTTTATTAAAAACACAGCACTCTGCAAACACGAAAGTGGACGTATAGGGTGTGACGCCTGCCCGGTGCCGGAAGGTTAATTGATGGGGTTAGCGCAAGCGAAGCTCTTGATCGAAGCCCCGGTAAACGGCGGCCGTAACTATAACGGTCCTAAGGTAGCGAAATTCCTTGTCGGGTAAGTTCCGACCTGCACGAATGGCGTAACGATGGCGGCGCTGTCTCCACCCGAGACTCAGTGAAATTGAAATCGCTGTGAAGATGCAGTGTATCCGCGGCTAGACGGAAAGACCCCGTGAACCTTTACTATAGCTTTGCACTGGACTTTGAATTTGCTTGTGTAGGATAGGTGGGAGGCTTTGAAGTGGGGACGCCAGTTCTCATGGAGCCATCCTTGAAATACCACCCTGGCAACTTTGAGGTTCTAACTCAGGTCCGTTATCCGGATCGAGGACAGTGTATGGTGGGTAGTTTGACTGGGGCGGTCTCCTCCCAAAGAGTAACGGAGGAGTACGAAGGTGCGCTCAGACCGGTCGGAAATCGGTCGTAGAGTATAAAGGCAAAAGCGCGCTTGACTGCGAGACAAACACGTCGAGCAGGTACGAAAGTAGGTCTTAGTGATCCGGTGGTTCTGTATGGAAGGGCCATCGCTCAACGGATAAAAGGTACTCCGGGGATAACAGGCTGATACCGCCCAAGAGTTCATATCGACGGCGGTGTTTGGCACCTCGATGTCGGCTCATCACATCCTGGGGCTGAAGCCGGTCCCAAGGGTATGGCTGTTCGCCATTTAAAGTGGTACGCGAGCTGGGTTTAGAACGTCGTGAGACAGTTCGGTCCCTATCTGCCGTGGACGTTTGAGATTTGAGAGGGGCTGCTCCTAGTACGAGAGGACCGGAGTGGACGAACCTCTGGTGTTCCGGTTGTCACGCCAGTGGCATTGCCGGGTAGCTATGTTCGGAAGAGATAACCGCTGAAAGCATCTAAGCGGGAAACTTGCCTCAAGATGAGATCTCACTGGGATCTTGAATCCCCTAAAGGGCCGTCGAAGACTACGACGTTGATAGGTTGGGTGTGTAAGCGCTGTGAGGCGTTGAGCTAACCAATACTAATTGCCCGTGAGGCTTGACCATATAACACCCAAGCAATTTGCTAGCGCAGATTGCGGTGGTGAAGACGAAAGAACCGAAAGTTCGTAACCACAAAATCGCATATCCGAATTCGCTGGGCTGTCCATCTGGACATTCTGGCTACAGAATTTCTTGACGACCATAGAGCATTGGAACCACCTGATCCCATCCCGAACTCAGTAGTGAAACGATGCATCGCCGATGGTAGTGTGGGGTTTCCCCATGTGAGAGTAGGTCATCGTCAAGATTCATTTCGCAAAACCCCTATCTGCGCGAGCAGGTAGGGGTTTTGTCTTTAAGTAGAAGCCCAAGCTTCTTGCTGACTAGGTTGAATGACCGCTCAGCAGCTGTAAAAAGGTGGTTGACAGCGTTTTTGAATGCTGTATTATTCGCCTCCCGCTACGAGAGATCGCAGCGAGTTAAGTGGTTGAAGTGAAACGAGTTTCTCGGAAAATACTTCAAAATAAACGCTTGACAGGCCCTGAGGAAAGCGTAGAATGCGCACCTCGGTTGAGACGAAAAGCTCTTAACCAAACGCTCTTTAACAAATTGAATCAAGCAATTCGTGTGGGTGCTTGTGAGTATGGACTGATAGTCACAAAGATTATCAGCATCACAAGTGACCATGCGAGAAATTACATAGTCATTTGAGATTGCTGAGCCAAGTTTAGGGTTTCTTAAAAACCCAAGCAGTATTGAACTGAAGAGTTTGATCATGGCTCAGATTGAACGCTGGCGGCAGGCCTAACACATGCAAGTCGAGCGGATGAGGAGAGCTTGCTCTTCGATTCAGCGGCGGACGGGTGAGTAATGCCTAGGAATCTGCCTGGTAGTGGGGGACAACGTTTCGAAAGGAACGCTAATACCGCATACGTCCTACGGGAGAAAGCAGGGGACCTTCGGGCCTTGCGCTATCAGATGAGCCTAGGTCGGATTAGCTAGTTGGTGAGGTAATGGCTCACCAAGGCGACGATCCGTAACTGGTCTGAGAGGATGATCAGTCACACTGGAACTGAGACACGGTCCAGACTCCTACGGGAGGCAGCAGTGGGGAATATTGGACAATGGGCGAAAGCCTGATCCAGCCATGCCGCGTGTGTGAAGAAGGTCTTCGGATTGTAAAGCACTTTAAGTTGGGAGGAAGGGCAGTAAGCGAATACCTTGCTGTTTTGACGTTACCGACAGAATAAGCACCGGCTAACTCTGTGCCAGCAGCCGCGGTAATACAGAGGGTGCAAGCGTTAATCGGAATTACTGGGCGTAAAGCGCGCGTAGGTGGTTTGTTAAGTTGGATGTGAAAGCCCCGGGCTCAACCTGGGAACTGCATCCAAAACTGGCAAGCTAGAGTACGGTAGAGGGTGGTGGAATTTCCTGTGTAGCGGTGAAATGCGTAGATATAGGAAGGAACACCAGTGGCGAAGGCGACCACCTGGACTGATACTGACACTGAGGTGCGAAAGCGTGGGGAGCAAACAGGATTAGATACCCTGGTAGTCCACGCCGTAAACGATGTCAACTAGCCGTTGGAATCCTTGAGATTTTAGTGGCGCAGCTAACGCATTAAGTTGACCGCCTGGGGAGTACGGCCGCAAGGTTAAAACTCAAATGAATTGACGGGGGCCCGCACAAGCGGTGGAGCATGTGGTTTAATTCGAAGCAACGCGAAGAACCTTACCAGGCCTTGACATGCAGAGAACTTTCCAGAGATGGATTGGTGCCTTCGGGAACTCTGACACAGGTGCTGCATGGCTGTCGTCAGCTCGTGTCGTGAGATGTTGGGTTAAGTCCCGTAACGAGCGCAACCCTTGTCCTTAGTTACCAGCACGTTATGGTGGGCACTCTAAGGAGACTGCCGGTGACAAACCGGAGGAAGGTGGGGATGACGTCAAGTCATCATGGCCCTTACGGCCTGGGCTACACACGTGCTACAATGGTCGGTACAGAGGGTTGCCAAGCCGCGAGGTGGAGCTAATCTCACAAAACCGATCGTAGTCCGGATCGCAGTCTGCAACTCGACTGCGTGAAGTCGGAATCGCTAGTAATCGCGAATCAGAATGTCGCGGTGAATACGTTCCCGGGCCTTGTACACACCGCCCGTCACACCATGGGAGTGGGTTGCACCAGAAGTAGCTAGTCTAACCTTCGGGAGGACGGTTACCACGGTGTGATTCATGACTGGGGTGAAGTCGTAACAAGGTAGCCGTAGGGGAACCTGCGGCTGGATCACCTCCTTAATCGACGACATCAGCCTGCTGATGAGCTCCCACACGAATTGCTTGATTCACTTGTATAAAGACGATGCTGTAACGCGACCCTGTTATAGGTCTGTAGCTCAGTTGGTTAGAGCGCACCCCTGATAAGGGTGAGGTCGGCAGTTCAAATCTGCCCAGACCTACCATTACATGGTTCAGCCGTAGAATACGGGGCCATAGCTCAGCTGGGAGAGCGCCTGCCTTGCACGCAGGAGGTCAGCGGTTCGATCCCGCTTGGCTCCACCACTCTTGCAGTACTTTGATCAAACTCAGAAATGAGCATTCGCTTCGAATGTTGATTTCTGGCTTTTGTCAGATCGTTCTTTAAAAATTCGGATATGTGATAGAAATAGACTGAACACTACTTTCACTGGTAGTGAATCAGGCTAAGGTAAAATTTGTGGGCTCGAAAGAGCAAAACGAATTTTCGGCGAATGTCGTCTTCACAGTATAACCAGATTGCTTGGGGTTATATGGTCAAGTGAAGAAGCGCATACGGTGGATGCCTTGGCAGTCAGAGGCGATGAAAGACGTGGTAGCCTGCGATAAGCTTTGGGGAGTCGGCAAACAGACTGTGATCCAGAGATCTCTGAATGGGGGAACCCACTCAGCATAAGCTGAGTATCTTGTACTGAATACATAGGTGCAAGAGGCGAACCAGGGGAACTGAAACATCTAAGTACCCTGAGGAAAAGAAATCAACCGAGATTCCCTTAGTAGTGGCGAGCGAACGGGGACCAGCCCTTAAGTTGGTTTGAGATTAGTGGAACGCTCTGGAAAGTGCGGCCATAGTGGGTGATAGCCCCGTACACGAAAATCTCTTATCAATGAAATCGAGTAGGACGGAGCACGAGAAACTTTGTCTGAATATGGGGGGACCATCCTCCAAGGCTAAATACTACTGACTGACCGATAGTGAACTAGTACCGTGAGGGAAAGGCGAAAAGAACCCCGGAGAGGGGAGTGAAATAGATCCTGAAACCGTATGCGTACAAGCAGTGGGAGCCTACTTTGTTAGGTGACTGCGTACCTTTTGTATAATGGGTCAGCGACTTATATTCAGTGGCGAGCTTAACCGAATAGGGGAGGCGTAGCGAAAGCGAGTCTTAATAGGGCGTTTAGTCGCTGGGTATAGACCCGAAACCGGGCGATCTATCCATGGGCAGGTTGAAGGTTAGGTAACACTGACTGGAGGACCGAACCGACTACCGTTGAAAAGTTAGCGGATGACCTGTGGATCGGAGTGAAAGGCTAATCAAGCTCGGAGATAGCTGGTTCTCCTCGAAAGCTATTTAGGTAGCGCCTCATGTATCACTGTAGGGGGTAGAGCACTGTTTCGGCTAGGGGGTCATCCCGACTTACCAAACCGATGCAAACTCCGAATACCTACAAGTGCCGAGCATGGGAGACACACGGCGGGTGCTAACGTCCGTCGTGAAAAGGGAAACAACCCAGACCGTCAGCTAAGGTCCCAAAGTCATGGTTAAGTGGGAAACGATGTGGGAAGGCTTAGACAGCTAGGAGGTTGGCTTAGAAGCAGCCACCCTTTAAAGAAAGCGTAATAGCTCACTAGTCGAGTCGGCCTGCGCGGAAGATGTAACGGGGCTCAAACCATGCACCGAAGCTACGGGTATCACCTTTTGGTGATGCGGTAGAGGAGCGTTCTGTAAGCCTGTGAAGGTGAGTTGAGAAGCTTGCTGGAGGTATCAGAAGTGCGAATGCTGACATGAGTAACGACAATGGGAGTGAAAAACTCCCACGCCGAAAGACCAAGGTTTCCTGCGCAACGTTAATCGACGCAGGGTTAGTCGGTCCCTAAGGCGAGGCTGAAAAGCGTAGTCGATGGAAAACAGGTTAATATTCCTGTACTTCCAGTTATTGCGATGGAGGGACGGAGAAGGCTAGGCCAGCTTGGCGTTGGTTGTCCAAGTTTAAGGTGGTAGGCTGAGATCTTAGGCAAATCCGGGATCTCAAGGCCGAGAGCTGATGACGAGTTGCCTTTAGGCGACGAAGTGGTTGATGCCATGCTTCCAAGAAAAGCTCCTAAGCTTCAGATAACTGGGAACCGTACCCCAAACCGACACAGGTGGTTAGGTAGAGAATACCAAGGCGCTTGAGAGAACTCGGGTGAAGGAACTAGGCAAAATGGCACCGTAACTTCGGGAGAAGGTGCGCCGGCGAGGGTTAAGGACTTGCTCCGTAAGCCCATGCCGGTCGAAGATACCAGGCCGCTGCGACTGTTTATTAAAAACACAGCACTCTGCAAACACGAAAGTGGACGTATAGGGTGTGACGCCTGCCCGGTGCCGGAAGGTTAATTGATGGGGTTAGCGCAAGCGAAGCTCTTGATCGAAGCCCCGGTAAACGGCGGCCGTAACTATAACGGTCCTAAGGTAGCGAAATTCCTTGTCGGGTAAGTTCCGACCTGCACGAATGGCGTAACGATGGCGGCGCTGTCTCCACCCGAGACTCAGTGAAATTGAAATCGCTGTGAAGATGCAGTGTATCCGCGGCTAGACGGAAAGACCCCGTGAACCTTTACTATAGCTTTGCACTGGACTTTGAATTTGCTTGTGTAGGATAGGTGGGAGGCTTTGAAGTGGGGACGCCAGTTCTCATGGAGCCATCCTTGAAATACCACCCTGGCAACTTTGAGGTTCTAACTCAGGTCCGTTATCCGGATCGAGGACAGTGTATGGTGGGTAGTTTGACTGGGGCGGTCTCCTCCCAAAGAGTAACGGAGGAGTACGAAGGTGCGCTCAGACCGGTCGGAAATCGGTCGTAGAGTATAAAGGCAAAAGCGCGCTTGACTGCGAGACAAACACGTCGAGCAGGTACGAAAGTAGGTCTTAGTGATCCGGTGGTTCTGTATGGAAGGGCCATCGCTCAACGGATAAAAGGTACTCCGGGGATAACAGGCTGATACCGCCCAAGAGTTCATATCGACGGCGGTGTTTGGCACCTCGATGTCGGCTCATCACATCCTGGGGCTGAAGCCGGTCCCAAGGGTATGGCTGTTCGCCATTTAAAGTGGTACGCGAGCTGGGTTTAGAACGTCGTGAGACAGTTCGGTCCCTATCTGCCGTGGACGTTTGAGATTTGAGAGGGGCTGCTCCTAGTACGAGAGGACCGGAGTGGACGAACCTCTGGTGTTCCGGTTGTCACGCCAGTGGCATTGCCGGGTAGCTATGTTCGGAAGAGATAACCGCTGAAAGCATCTAAGCGGGAAACTTGCCTCAAGATGAGATCTCACTGGGATCTTGAATCCCCTAAAGGGCCGTCGAAGACTACGACGTTGATAGGTTGGGTGTGTAAGCGCTGTGAGGCGTTGAGCTAACCAATACTAATTGCCCGTGAGGCTTGACCATATAACACCCAAGCAATTTGCTAGCGCGAATTGCGGTGGTGAAGACGAAACAACCGAAAGTTCGTAACCACAAAATCGCATATCCGAATTCGCTGGGCTGTCCATCTGGACATTCTGGCTACAGAATTTCTTGACGACCATAGAGCATTGGAACCACCTGATCCCATCCCGAACTCAGTAGTGAAACGATGCATCGCCGATGGTAGTGTGGGGTTTCCCCATGTGAGAGTAGGTCATCGTCAAGATTCATTTCGCAAAACCCCTATCTGCGTGAGCAGGTAGGGGTTTTGTCTTTAAGTAGAAGCCATAGAAATTCGCGGGCACGTCTTGAAGACGGGCCGGCACACAGAATTTCTTGACGACCATAGAGCATTGGAACCACCTGATCCCATCCCGAACTCAGCAGTGAAACGATGCATCGCCGATGGTAGTGTGGGGTTTCCCCATGTGAGAGTAGGTCATCGTCAAGATTCAAACCCAAAGCCCCTGTCTGCGATGCAGACAGGGGCTTTGTCTTTTCCGGTCAGAATTGATAGCTGACTGTAGCGCTTACGTTTCGCTCTTCACCCATGTAGCAGTAGTTCAGGCTGGCACATGAGGTGATGTAGCTTTCGTTGGTCAGGTTGTTCGCATTCAGGCGCACATCCACCCCGGTGAGGCCGACCTTGCCCAGGTCATACCCGATCGAAGCGTCAAACAGCGTGTAAGAGGGCACCTTCATGCTGTTTTCCGCATCAACCCAGCTATACCCCACATAGCGCATCCCGCCGCCCAGTCGCAGGCCGTCCAACGCCCCCTGCTGGAAGTTGTAGTCGGCCCACAGCGAAAACATCTGCTTGGGCGCCTGGGTGGGCGAATTACCCTTGTTGTCCAACTGGGTCGACACCAGGCTCGGCATCGTCTTGGCGTACTCGATGTCGGTAAAGGTGTAGCCGGCCAACAGCTTGAGGTTATCAGTCAGCTGAACATGGGCCTCCAGCTCCAGCCCTTGTGAGCGAACTTCACCCACAGGGCGATAGAACTCTTCGTTCGGTTGTTTGGAGGCAAGGTTCTCTTGCTCGATGCGGAACACCGAGGCGGTGAACAGGTTGTCACTGCCTGGCGGCTGGTACTTGATACCTGCTTCCCACTGGGTGCCCTCGGTTGGCGCCAGTGGGCGGCCATCCTGGTCGGACACGGTATTGGGGTTGAACGACTCCGAGTAGCTGACATAAGGCGCCAGGCCATTCTCGAACAAGTAGAGCACGCCTGCTCGGGTGGTGAACTTGGTGCGCTCGTCATTGACCTTGGTGTTGCTGTCGCGGTTTTCCTCAGAAACCTTCACCCAGTCCTGACGCAGCCCCAGCGAGAAGCGCCACTGGTCGAGCTCGACCAGGTCCTGCAAATACACCCCTGTCTGCTGCAGGCGACGCTGGTAGCGGTTCTCGCCGAGTACCTGCAGGTTGCCATTGCCATATTGAGGGTTGCCGGCATCCAGCGCATCCACCGTGCCGTAGCGCCATTCCACGTCGGCTTTGCGGCGTTGATAGTCGGTGCCAAGCAGCAAGGTATGCTTGGCCGCACCGGTGAAGAACTCTGCCTGCAGCATGTTATCGATGATGTAAGAGTGCAGGCGCTCGTCGCCGCCGGTATAGGCGCGGTTGAGGATATTGCTGTCGGCATCTGCCCAGCCGGCCGAATACACCTGGTCCATCGAGACGTCAGAGTCCTGGTAGCGGAAGTTCTGTCGGGCGGTGAACACGTCGTTGAAACGGTGCTCGAACTGGTAGCTGAACGACTGCTGAGTGCGTTCGTAGTTGTCGATCCCAGGCTCGCCTTCAAAGAAGTGGTCTGACAGACGCAGCCCGTTGCGCTTGTGCAGCATGCCGTCTGCCGGGTTACCGCCGTGGTACCCACCATTCGGGTCATGCTGCAGATACGCCTGGAGCGTCAGCGATGTGTCTTCAGTGAAGTCGATGCTGACAGCCGGTGCTATGGCGTAGCGTTCTTCCTTGTTGTGGTCGAACTGGGTATCAGCGCTATCGGCCAAACCTGTCAGGCGATAGGCGATACGTTTGTCGTCATCAACCGGGCCGCTGAAGTCGAAACCCATGCCACGCTGGCCCTGGGTGCCGACTGTGGCCTGCACTTGATGGAATGGCGTGAACAGTGGCTTTTTGGTGGTCAGTGCCACCAGGCCCCCTGGGGAGCTGCGGCCATAGAGTACCGAAGACGGCCCTTTCAGGATGTCGATGCGCTCAAGGAAGTACGGGTCCACTTGCATGGTGCTGTAGGTGCCGTTGTCACCCATGGATTTCAGGCCATCGACGTAGATGTTGTCTACCGAGCCGTCGTTGAAGCCGCGCATGGCCACATAGTCGTAGCGGTGCGTGGCGCCATAGGGGTTAGTCAACACACCTGGCGTATAGCGCATGGCCTGGGCAACGGTCTGCGAGCCCTGGTCGTCCATCTGTTGACGGGTGACCACCGAAACCGACTGTGAGGTTTCCACCAACGGCATGCTGGTCTTGGTGGCCACCTGGCTGTGCGTGGCGTTGTAGCCGTCCATGCTGCCCAGGGCATTACCCAGGGTAAAACTGCGCACGTCGGTGTCTGGCAACGACAAGGCGGCCTCTTCAGGCTGGGCCCGCAGCACGTAGCTGTGCCCACCCTGGCTGACGGCTTCCAGGCCGCTGCCATTGAGCAGTTGGCGCAGGGCCTGATCAGGCGAGTAATGCCCTTGCAAGCCATTGGACTGCAACCCGTTGGTCAACTGCGGCGTGCTCGACAGGGTGATCCCCGCCTGGCGGGCAAACTGGTTGAGTACATCGTTCAGTTCCCCACCCGGGATCGCGTACTGCTGGCTAACCTGGGGCGCTTCGGCGGCCAGAGCATGGAGGGGCAGGGTGGACATGCCCAAGGCTGTGCCGAACACAGCTGCCTGGACTGCTTTGCGCAGAGTGGCTGAATTCAAGACAGGTCGAAAATCATTCTCGTTGGGCGCGCGTGTGTGTGGTGAGGCGATGGGCATGAAAGAGTCCGTTGAAGGGTGGGAGGGCAGAAGACGATGCTTACTGTCCTAGCCGGATCGGCACCCAAAACCCGCCAAAAAGATCAGCGCTTGGGTGAGGTCAGGCAACCTGCTCCACACGTATCCACCAGCGCGTGCGTTGACGAAGCCTCACCGGCAGCGTTTGTGGAAGCAATTGCAGCAGCTGCTCAGGGGCCTCGAGGCGGAACACACCTGACAGGCGTAAATCGGCAATCTCATCGCTGCAACCCAGGTAGCCGTGGCGATAACGGCTCACCTGTTCAAGAAAGTCGCGCAAGCGCATGTCGCGGGTAACGATCAGCCCTTCGCTCCAGGCAGCTGGGTCCATGGCCACGCTCTCCAGGCGTTGTGCGCCCTGTGTGTCCAGGCGCCAGTGCTGGCCGCTGGCAATCCACTGCACCTGGCCGTTCCCCGGCCGGTGTATCGCCACGTTGCCGTGGCTGACGCTGACCTGCGTGCAGTCTCGCTCCTGGCGCACCACAAAGCGCCCGTCGAAACCTTCGAGCAGGCCATCTTGCGTCTGTACCAGCAGAGGGCGAGCCTGGTTCGGTACGTCACTGCACGTGAGCATCAGCTCCCCATATCTGAGGCGGAGCAAGCGCTGCTGATCGTCGAAAGCGAGGTCTACCGCACTGTGCGTGTTGAGTTGCATCAGCGAGCCATCGGGCAGCCGGAAGCTGCGCCGTTCGCCCGTGGCAGTCGCGTAGTCCGCTGCCCATCCGCTGACGGTATCGAGGTCTTTGGCCAGCCATGTCGCCGAGCCCGCCATGGCGGCGCAGCCAAGCAACTTGAGCGCCTGGCGACGGTGCAGGCGCCGCTGGCTGGTTTCCAAGGTCTGCAGGGCAACCCCCGCGCCGGGGATGGCGCGCAGGTCAAGGTCCTGATGCAGGTGAACCACCCGTTGCCAGGCCAGTTCGTGCTCGTGCCGTGCGCTACGCCACTGCTCGCATTGCTGCAGCAGCACGGGGCTATTGCCGCTTTCTCGTAGCCTGAGCATCCACTGAATGGCTTGCTTGACCGCTTTGGCGGAGGGAGCGGCGGCTGTCATCGCTCGTCTTCAAAGCGCAGCAGGTAGCAATGATAAAGCGCATCAGCAATGTAGCGCTCCACAGTGCGCACCGAGATACCCATCTGCTCGGCGATCGCCTGGTGTTTCAGCCCTTCGCACTGGGCCAGCAGAAAAGCGCGGCGCACCTTTGGCTTGAGGCCATCGAGCATGCGAGCGATACGCTCCAGCAGTTCGAGCAGCACCTCGCGGGTTTCCGCCGAGGGTGCCGAAGCTTCCGGCAGGTGGGCCAAGGCTTCAAGGTAAGCCCGGTGCAATTCTTCACGGCGCCAGTGATCGATCACCAGCCCGCGCGCCACGGTGCGCAAGAAGGCCCTTGGCGTATTGAGCTGTACCTGCTCGCCACGCTGTAACAGCCGGACGAACGTGTCCTGGGCCAGGTCTGCGGCATCGGCGGCGTTACCCAGCTTGCTACGCAGCCAGGCATGCAACCAGCCGTGGTGGTCACTGTAGAGCGTTTGCACGGAGTCATTGGAAGGCATGGAGGGGGGCGCTGGCTTCAATGGACATAAATGATAATTAGTCTCATTGTTTGCGGAGCCCGTTTATTTTGCAACAGGCTGATGTCGGGCGACCGGCTATCCCGCTCAGAACCGGTTATCGCCCTAGCTGTGAATCCAGATACTGCCTGATAACACGCGCCCCTGAGTTCAAGTGCTGCTCAAGCACCGCGACCGCTTCATCCACCAGCTTGTCGCTGGCCGCATCCACCAGCGTGTTGTGATCGTCCTGGGTGAGCTTGCCCAGCCCCATCGACGAAAGATGGAAGCGCAGAAAGCGCTCTTCTTCGTTCAGTTCGTTCTCGATCAGGCGCAGTAACTTCTTGTTCGGCGCCTTGCTGTACAGGGCCATGTGGAACAGGCGGTTGAGGCGGCCGATTTCGGCGTGACGGGTTTCGTTTTCCAGTTGCTGGATATACCCGCGCGCGCGGGCGATGTCATCGGCATCGAGCAACGGAATGGACTGGCGCAGGGCCTCGCTTTCGAGCAGAACACGCAGGGCGTAGGTGTCCACCGCGTCTTCGCCAATCAAGGGCGCAACCACTGCGCCCTTGTGCATCTCCACGTTCAGCAGCGACTGCGCTTCGAGCTGGCGCAAGGCCTCGCGCACGGGCATGCGGCTGACCCCGAACAAGGTGGCAAGCTCTTGCTGACGCACGGCAGTACCTGGCGGCAGACGACCATCAAGAATGGCGCTGCGCAGGCGCTCCTCGATAACAGCACGTGCCATGTGTGGGGATAGCTGTTCGCTAGCCAGCACGTTGCTCAGTTTGATTTTCTCGGCCACGCGGAGTCTGCCTCGACGATAAGAAAAGTTGGATCCAATGACACTAGTAACAGGCAAGGGGGCTTGTCAAACCGTCGACCGCACTGGAGCGGCCGACCCAAGGCCGCGGCTATGGTGTATGAAGTCGCTTGGCAAAGGAAGCGGTACATAGAACGAGATAGCCATAAAGTCAGTATGGCCCGACCATTGGCTGCGTGATTGCAGGGTGCCATTGTTTTTTGCACGGGCAGGCCGCACCATCGCTGCTTTCGACGGGTCTGAACAGGTCTTCGCAGTGGCGATATCCTGGATGTTCAAAACCGCTGTGCGACGTGTCGGCCTTGCCGCGCTGCTGGGTAGCTTGCTACTGGGCGGCTTGCACGCGGACTGGGATTTTTCCCAGATCAGCCGCCAGTCGCAGGCGCTGTATGGCCCGCTTGGCGCGGGGCAGGGGCGTATCGACGCCTGGCAGAACCTGATGGCCACGCAGAAGCAGGGCAGTGAGCTGGAACGGCTGCAAGTGGTCAATCGCTTCTTCAACCAGCAATTGCGCTACGTCGAAGACATCGACTTGTGGCATGAGGTCGATTACTGGGCCACGCCGGTCCAGGCCCTGATCAAGGGGGCCGGTGATTGCGAGGACTACGCTATTGCCAAGTATTTCAGTCTGCGACGTATGGGCATCCCCAGCGAGAAGCTGCGCATCACCTACGTCAAGGCGCTGCGGCAGAACCGGGCGCACATGGTACTGACCTATTATGCCAGCCCACAGGCTCAGCCGTTGGTGCTCGACAGCCTGATGGATGCCATCAAGCCGGCGAGCCAGCGCCCCGACTTGCTGCCGGTGTACGCCTTCAATGGCGAGGGCTTGTGGCTGACAGGCGCCGCCGGCAACAAGAAGGTCGGCGATACCAAGCGCCTGTCACGTTGGCAGGATTTGCTGAAGAAAATGCAGGCCGAAGGGTTCCCGGCCGAGCCGGTTTACTGAAGGAGCACAGATGTCACTGTTCAAACAATTGCTGTTGGCCATTTGCCTGTTCCTGGTGGTCGCTTTCAGCGGCAGCTTCATGGTCAGCCTGGAGAGCTCGCGCAGCCAGTACGTCAACCAGCTGCGCTCGCACGCCCAGGACGCGGCCACTGCCTTGGCGCTGTCGCTGACGCCTAACATCGACGACCCGGCGATGGTCGAACTGATGGTCAGCTCGATCTTCGACAGTGGCTACTATGCGAGCATCAAGGTTGTCGACCTGGGCTCCAATGCCGTGCTGGTGGAGCGCCACGCCGAGCCCGACCCAGGGGGTGTGCCGGCCTGGTTCGTCCACCTCATCGGCCTTGAAGCCGCAGGTGGGGATGCCATCGTTAGCCGTGGCTGGCAGCAGGCGGCGCGGGTGGAGGTGATCAGCCATCCGATGTTCGCCATTGCCAAGCTCTGGCAGAGTGCGTTGGGCAGCCTGGGTTGGTTGTTGCTGTGCGGTGCCGCCAGCGCGGTGCTCGGCGCCTTGTTGCTGCGTCGGCAATTGCGGCCGCTGGATTACATGGTCGAGCAATCCCATGCCATCGCTCGGCGCGAATTCCTCAGCCTGCCAGACCTGCCGCGCACCCCTGAGCTGCGCCGTGTGGTGCAGGCAATGAACCAGATGGTCGAGAAGCTCAAGGCACTGTTTACCGAGCAGGCCGAGCGCAGTGAGCGGCTGCGTGCAGAGTCCTACCAGGACAGCCTCACCGGCTTGTCCAACCGCCGCTATTTCGAGATGCAACTGAATACGCGCGTCAGCAACCTGGAAGAGGCGCGCGCCGGTTACTTGCTGTTGCTGCGGGTTCAGGGCCTGGCAGGCCTTAACGCGCGCCTGGGCGGGCAGCGCACCGATCAGCTGTTGCAGGCAGTGGGTGAGCAGCTGCGCCGCACCTGTGCGAGCTACCCGGAGACCAAAGACCTGATCTCGCGCAGCCGTGGGGGCGAGTTCGCCGTGCTGGCGCCGGGCATGGTGCATGAAGAAGCGGTACAGCTTGCCCAGGCCCTGGAGGCGACACTGCAGAGTCTGCACGAGACGGGCGCCAGTGATGTCGACCCGGTGGCGTGCATCGGCCTTGCGCCATTTACCCCCGGCGATGCGCCGCAGGCATTGCTGAAGCTCGCCGACGAGGCCCTGGCGCGTGCCGAAAACCAGCCTGCGCCGGGCTGGGTGTGCCTTGAACAGGGTGCGGCCGCGGTGGCCGGTGATAGCCATCATGCCTGGCATGAGCGGCTCGACCAGGCCTTCGTCAATGGGCAATTCGAACTGTTCTTCCAGCCGGTGGTGGACTGCGGCACAGGGCAACGGGTACTGCACCACAAAGTGATCTCGCGTTTGCACGATGAGCAGGGCGAGGCATTGCCGGCCGGGCGCTTCTTGCCTTGGCTGGAGCGCTTTGGCTGGATGCCGCGCCTGGATCTGCTGGTGCTGGAAAAGGTGCTTGCCCACCTGCGCACTCATGATCAGGTGCTGGCGCTGAACCTGTCCGCTGCAACCTTGGCCGACCCCAAGGCGCTGCAACGCGTCTACGAGCTGTTGAGCCAGCATGCGGCGCTGGGCCCACGCCTGACATTCGAGATCGGCGAAGAGCAATTGCCCGAACAGTCAGCCCTCGAACAGCTAACCCGGCGCCTGCACGCGCATGGCTTCGGGCTGGCGCTGCAGCGCTTTGGCGGGCGGTTCAGCATGATTGGCAACCTGGCGCACCTGGGCCTTGCGTACCTGAAGATCGATGGTAGCTATATCCGTAACATCGACCATGAACAACACAAGCGCCTGTTCATCGAAGCGATACAGCGCGCGGCGCACAGCATCGACCTGCCGTTGATTGCTGAACGGGTCGAGACGGAAGGGGAAAGGTTGGTGCTGCGGGAAATGGGCGTGGGTGGTATTCAGGGGCAGTTGGTGGGTGAGCCCGCACCCTGGCGCTGAACGGGTAGGAGCAGCCTTGTGCTGCGAAGAGGCCAGCGGCAGCACAGAAGATTCTCGGTACTGCCACTGGCCTCTTCGCAGCACAAGGCTGCTCCTACCGGGATTGCGTAAGACTCAACGCTCGCGCAAGGCTTCCGACCGCGCCTTCATGATCGGCTTGAGCAAGTAGCTCATGATGGTCTTCTTGCCGGTCATGATATCCACCGTCGCCACCATCCCGGGGATGATCAGCAGCGGCTTCTCGTCGGTGCCCAAGTGGCTGCGGTCGGTGCGCAACTTGATCAGGTAGTACGTGGTCTTCTTGTCTTCATCGGTGATGGTGTCGGCACCGATCTGTTCCAGCTTGGCCTTCAGGCCACCGTAGATGGTGTAGTCATAGGCGGTGAACTTGACGGTCGCTTCCTGCCCAGGGTGCAGGAAGGCAATGTCCTTGGGCAGGATTTTCGCCTCGATGACCAGCGTGTCGTCCAGCGGCACCACTTCGACGATGTCGCTACCCGGCTGGATGACCCCGCCGATGGTGTTGACCAGCAGCTGCTTGACGATACCGCGTACCGGCGAGGTGACCATGGTGCGGTGTACCCGGTCATCCAACGCCTTGCTGGTGGCAGTGGCCTTGTTGAGCTCGGTGCGGGCCTCGTTGAGCTGGGTCAGCGCCTCGCTACGGAACTTGCCGCGTGTCTCCTCGACCTTGCTCTGCACTTCGCGGATGGCCGCCTCGGCGCGCGGGATGGCCAGCGCGGTGGAGTCCATCTGGCCACGGTTCTCCACTTCGGCACGGCGCAGGCGCAGCACTTCGACCTGGGAAATCGCGCCCTGGGCCACCAGCGGCTCGGACATCGCGATTTCCTGACGCAGCAGTTGCAGGCTGTTGGCGTACTGGGCGCGCTTGGAGGTGTACTCGCGCAGCTCTTGCTGGCGCTGTACCAACTGTTGCTGCAGGCCGCCGATTTCGTCCTGCAGTTGCTGGCGCCGGCTCAGGTACAGCGACTCTTCGTTGGCTGCCTGGTTGGGCGCTGCCTTGCGCAGTTCTTCATCGATTTTCAGCGGGCGGTCTTCGACCTCGGCACTCAGGCGTTCGACACGCAGCGCCATGGCCAGGCGGTCGGCCTCGGTTTCACCGACGTTGGAGGCGAAGCGGGTTTCGTCCAGGCGCAGCAAGGGCTGGCCGACTTCGACGATTTGCCCTTCCTTGGCATAGATCTCGGCGATGATGCCGCCCTCAAGGTTCTGGATCTTCTGCACCTTGGAGGACGGAATGGCCTTGCCTTCGCCGCGCGTGACCTCATCGATCGGCGCGACGCTGGCCCAGACGATCATGAACACGAAAAACGCGATCACACCCCAGATGGTCAGGCGAACCACCCGTGGCGCGTCCTCGATCAGCGCCTTGTTGACCTCAGGCAGTGGCTGCCCGCCAAGCGAGTCGGAGCCTTTGAAGTAGCGCCGCAGGCCATCCTTGAATTGCCCCATATCGAGCTTATGCAACACTGATCTGCCCCTTCTTCAGCGCATCCATGACCGCGGCTTTCGGGCCGTCGGCGACAATCTGCCCGCGATCGATCACGATCAGCCGGTCCACCAACGACAGCAACGAGGCGCGGTGGGTCACCAGCAGCACCGTCTTGTTTTCGATGACCGCCTGCAGGCGCTGCTTGAGGCGCTCTTCACCGGTGTTGTCCATGGCGCTGGTCGGTTCGTCGAGCAGCAGGATCTGTGGGTTGAGCAGCAATGCACGGCCCAGGGCGACGTTCTGCCGCTGGCCGCCGGAGAGGTTCTGGCCGCGCTCGCCCACCTGCAGCTCATAGCCGTCAGGGTGCAGCCTGGCAAACTCATGAACACCTGCCAGCTCTGCGGCCTGCAGGATCATTTCGTCTTCGATGTAGCGGGCGCCGCTGACCAGGTTGTCGCGCAGGGTGCCGGCCATCAGCTGGATGTCCTGGGGCACGTAGCCGATATTGTGGCGTAGCTCGCTGACGTCGATCTGGCGGATATCCACGCCATCGACCAGCAGCGACCCGCCGTCGGATTCATACAGGCCAACGATCAGCTTGGCCAACGAGCTCTTGCCCGAACCGCTACGGCCAATGATGCCCACCTTCTCGCCGGGGCGAATGGTCAGGTTGATGTTCTTGAGGGCCAGGTTCTGCTGGTTAGGGTAGGTGAAGTCCACCCCACGGAACTCGATGCTGCCCTGCAGCACCCGGCGGCTCAGTGGGCGTTCTTCGAAGTTGCGCTCCTGCGGCAGCTCCATCATGTGGTCGGTGGAGACCATGGTCACCTTGGCCTGCTGATAGCGGGCCAGCAAACCATTGAGCTGCCCCAGCGGGCCAAGGGCACGGCCGCTGAGCATGTAACAGGCGACCAGACCACCCATGCTCAGGTTGCCGTCGATGATCATGTAGACACCGACGCAAATCATCGCCACGCCAGCCAGTTGCTGGATCAGCAGGGTGATGTTCATCGCCAGGCTCGACAGCACCTTCACGCGCAGTTCCAGACGGCTGAGGGTGCCGAGCGTCTGTTCCCACATGTACTGGCGCTCGCTTTCGGCGTTGTTGACCTTGACCGCATCCAGGCCTGCCAGGGTCTCGATCAGGCTCGACTGGCGTTCCGAGGCCAGGGCCATGGTCCGCTCCATGGTCGCCATCAGCGGCCGTTGCAGGGCGTAACCGATGCCCAGGGCCAGCGGGAAGGCGATGATCGGGATCCACACCAGGTGCCCGCCAATCATGGCGATGACGATCAGGATCAGCAGCGTAAACGGCAGGTCGATGAGGCTGGTCAGGGTCAAAGAGGCGAGGAAGTCGCGTAAACCCTGGAACTCATGGATATTCTGGGCAAAGCTGCCGACCCGCGCCGGGCGGTACTTCATCGACATCCCGACAATGCGTTCGAACAAGGTCGCCGAGATGATCAGGTCGGTCTTCTTGCCGGCCAAGTCCAGGCAGAGGCCGCGCAGGCCCTTGAGGATCAGGTCGAAGAAGTAGGCCCCGGCGATACCGACGGCCAGTACCCAAAGGGTCGAGGTCGCCTGGTTGGGCACCACCCGGTCATACACGTTCATGACGAACAGCGGCGCTGCCAAGGCGATCAGGTTGATCACCAGGCTGGCGGCGATGGCGTCGATATACAGCCATTTGCTGCGCAGCAAGGTGTCGCGGAACCAGGATTTCGCGCGCGGGATGAGGTTGCCGTGGTTGACGTCGAACTTGTGCTGCGGCTGGGCGAAGAACACACGCCCGCTGTAGTCACTGAGCAGCGCTTCGCGGCTGACGTGCACCTCGCCACCATCGCTCTCGCTGAGCAGCAGGCGTGCGGTGTCTTCATTCTCCCAGCCCAGCAGGACGGCGCTGCGGCCTTCCTTGAGCAACAGCATGGCAGGCATTGCGATACTGGGGATCTGCTCCAGTTTACGCTGCAGCAGCCGCCCCTGCAGGCCGGCCCTGGCCGCCGCACGGGGCAGCAGCTCGGGGCTCAGGCGCTGCGCGGGCAGCGGCAGGCCGGTGGTCAGCATGACCCGGCTTGCAGGTTTCTGGTGCAGGACACACAGGCTCAGCAGACTATCCAGCAAGGGATCGTCATGCTGACTGCGTGGATCGTGGCTGAGTTGGACTCGACTGACTTCGGATTCCACGCGGCGCTCTCTTCATCCTTGCGGTGGGTGGGGCAGGGTGCGCTTCAGTTCAGGCCTGGTAGGCTCACCCTTGGTTTCAGATCGTTCTGCACAACAGTGGCCATCGGGGCTACGACACCCTGACTCTTGAGCAGTTGGCCAATGGTCGCCTTGATTCGATACTGAGTAAACAATTGTATGTTCTTCACTTCCACCAGGCGACGCTGGGCAGTGAAGGTTTCATTCTCGCTGTCGAGCAAGTCGAGCAGGGTTCGCTCGCCCAGGCTGAATTGCTGTTGGTAGGCGCTGCGCACACGGTTGCTGTGATCGACGTACTGCTGGGCGATCGGCAACTGGGCGTTGGCGTTCTCCTGAGCATTCCATGCCAGGCCCAACTCTTCATTGAGCTGACGCAAGGCATTGTTGCGGATATCCAGCGCCTGGTTGGACAGGTACGACTTGGACTCCAGGTCTGCCTTGTTGCTGCCGCCAGCATACAGGTTGAAGTTCATTCGCAGCATAGCCTGCCATTCGTTGTTATGGCCTGCTGTGCCGTCGATATTGTTATCCGCCGTTCGTCCGAGTTCTGCATCGAAACGGGGGTAGAAGGACGACTTTGCGGCCTCGTACTGTTTTTCTGCGGCGGCAACGTCTGATTCGGCCGAGCGCAGCACCGGGCTGCTTTCTACCAACTGTGTGCGGGCTTCCTCCAGCGTGGCCGGCAGCAGGTCGATGAACGGCGCCGGTGCGCTCAATTCATCGGGCATCTGGCCGACGACGCTGAGGTAATTGGTGCTGGCATCGGCCAGGTTGGTCTTCTCAGTGATCAAGTTGTTTTGCGCCTGCGCCAGGCGTGCCTCGGCCTGGTCCAGGTCAGCCAGGCGGCCGACGCCGCGGCTGGTGCGCAGTTTGATCTGATCCAGAATACGTTCGTGGTTGCTCAGGTTGTCTTCGGCCAGGCGCACCATCTCGCGCCGCGACAGCACATCCAGATACACCTGGGCGACGTCGAGTGCGGTGCGCTCGGAGGTGCCCATCAGGGAGTAGGCCCGGGCGTTGGCGGTGGCTTGTTGACGGTCGACTTCGTTTGACGTGGCAAAACCGTCAAAAACCATTTGGCGAAGACGGATTGCTGACTCACCTCTGTTCAGTGTGTCCCAGCGGTTACCGGTGCTCGGGCTATCGGTACCTTCGCGCCCATAGCCCGCCGTTACATCGACCCTCGGCAAGTAGCCGCCCTTGGCCGCGCGCAGCTGGTAATCCGCGGCCACGCGAGCATTCACGCCGGCCTGGATTTCCGGGTGTCGCTCAAGGGCTGTTTGCATGGCTTCGGGCAAGGATTGTGCTTGTACGAACGTGGCGGCTAGGGTGATGGGAAGAACGGTAAACAGTGACGCACGCATTTTTGGCGGGTTCCCGAAGGCGCAGTTGTCCTGAATCACGGTTGAGGTTTTCAGGGCCTGGAAAATGGCACCTGATCTGACCGATGAGCGAACTTCCGACGGGCACTGGATTAGTACTAAAGGAAGGGGTGGCAAAGGTGCAAATATCAATGTGACATTACATTGCCGATTGTTTAGGATGGCGAGTATAAGGTCAATAGTTTGGCAGATAGTTAATTCCAAACAGTTATAGACGGAATTTTGACGTCAAAAATCGTCAACACATCAATCTACACAGTTCCGCCTGAAGTGGCTTTAAAGAGCGCCGCTCTGGCAGGGAAGTACCCCAATCGGGTCACACGGAGAGTCCAATGAGCAGCGTTGTAGCCATCGTCAAAAGCATTGTCGGCCAGGTTATTGCGGTATCCCCAGAGGGCATCCGGCGTGTACTCATCGAAGGTGACCGCCTGTTGGCGGGTGAGGAAGTCCTCACCGGCCCAGGCGGCGCGGTAACCCTCGAGTTGGCCGACGGCCGTATGCTCGACCTGGGCCGTGACAGCCAGTGGAGCGCGGATGCGCCTTACAGCAGCGCCGACCTGAGCCAGGCCACTGCGCAGGCTGCACCGTCGGTGGAAGAGCTGCAGCAGGCGATCGCCGCGGGTGTCGACCCGACCACCGAGCTTGAAGCTACCGCAGCAGGCCCGGCAGCGGCGGGCGGTGGCGGTGCGCTGGGCGGTGGCCACAGCTTCGTCATGCTTGAGGAGACCGCAGGCCGGGTCGACCCGAGCATCGGCTTCCCGACCGGCCCGTTGGGCTTTGCCGCAGCGCTGGACAATGAAGACGTTGGCGCGGTGGACACCAGCAACAACAACCAGGTCATTCCGCCCACAACGGAGACCAACGTCTCCACCGCCCTTGTACTCAACGCCACCCCTTCCATCACCGAAGCGGGTGGCGTAATCGTTTACACCGCGACAGTTGGCCAGGCGCCGACGTCCAACCTGATCGTCACCCTGGCCAACGGCGCAGTGATCGTCATTCCGGCAGGGCAGACCAGCGGTAGCGTCAACGTCACCATCCCGGCCAATGACACGCCGTACATCGACGGTGGTCAGATTTCGACCACCGTAACCGGCACCACCGGTGGTAACGGTCTGATCGTGACCCTGCCGCAAACGCCGGCGGTTACGCAGATTACCGATACCATCGACACCACCACGGCGACCTTAACCGCCACCCCTTCGGTGACCGAAGGCGGCGTGATCACCTACACCGTGACCCTGAGCAACCCTGCCCAGACGCCGGTCACC
>NZ_JABWRY020000001.1:5350000-5463999 GCF_014269205.2 Pseudomonas kermanshahensis | reverse complement strand
GAAGGCTTGTCAGTGGGGGCTGGCAGCGGTTTTTGCGGCACCTTGGGGCCCGCGGTGACGATCACCAGTTTATCGGCTGACAGGTGTTTGTTCATGGCGGCCTTGACCTGCTCGACGGTGAGCGCCTGGGACTGCTGCATGAAGTCCTCCAGCCAGGTCAGCGGCAGGTTGTAGAAGCCAATGGCCCCCAGTTGGCCGACGATACTGGCGTTGCTGGCATTGGACAGCGGGAAGCTGCCGGCCAGCTCGCGCTTGGCATCGTCCAGCTCTTGCTGGGTCGGGCCGCTCTTGAGGTAATCGGCCAGGATGTCCTGGACCAGCTTGAGGGTGCCTTCGCTGAGTTCTGCGCGGGTTTGCAGGTTGATCATGAACGGGCCACGTACCTGCATCGGGCTGAACACCGAGTAGACGCCGTAAGTGAGCCCGCGTTTTTCACGCACTTCGCTCATCAGGCGGGTGCCAAACGCACCACCGCCGAGGATCTGGTTACCCAGCGACAGGGCCGGCCAGTCCGGGTCCTGGCGGTCGATACCCAGCTCGGCCAGCATCAGGTGGGTCTGCTTGGACGGGAAGTCGATGTGGGTCAGGCCCGCCTTGGGGTCGGTCGGTTGGGCCGGTGCAGCCAGCGCCGGGCCTTTCGGCAGGCCGGCGGATACCTGGGCGGCAATGGCTTCGGCTTCGGTGCGGCTGAGGTCGCCGACCAGGGCGATGACCGCGTTGCCGGCCGAGTAGGCCTTGGCGTGGAAGGCGCGCAACTGTGCCAGGGTGATGCCGTTGATGCTCTCGGCGCTGCCGTCGCTCGGGTGGGCGTACGGGTGGTCGCCGTACAGCTTGCCGAACAGGGCCTTGCCCGCGAGCTTGCCGGGGTTCTGCTTGTCGTATTCGAAGCCGGCCAGCATCTGGTTCTTGATGCGCTTGAGGGCGTCCTCGGGGAAGGTCGGCTTGCCTGCCACTTCAGCGAACAGCTTAAGCGCCGGTTCGCGCTTGTCCTTGGTGCTCAGGCTGCGCAGCGATGCCACGGCCATGTCGCGGTACGAGCCGTTGCCGAAGTCTGCGCCCAGGCCCTCGAAGCCTTCGGCAATAGCGGTCACGTCCTTGCCGGCCACGCCCTCGTTGAGCATGGCGTTGGTCAAGGCGGCCAGGCCTGGCGTGCCGCCGTCCTGGCTGCTACCGGCGGCGAAGGTGACGCGCAGGTCGAACATCGGCAGTTCGCGGGCTTCGACGAACAGTACCCGGGCGCCTTCGGCGGTGTTCCAGTGCTGGATGTTCAGTTGACGTCGGCTGGGGGCCTTGCCGTCCAGTTCGGCCAGCGACTGCAGGGTATTGGCCGGGCGGGCCGCGGTGCTGTCAGCCTTGGCCGCGTTGTCGGCCAGGGCCGGGGCCGTCAATACCGCCGCCAGCGCCAGGGCGCGGATGCCCGTCGCCAGCAGGGTGTGGCGTGGTGCGCTGCGATCACTCATGAGCGGACTCCTCGGGCAATACATGGGCAACGCTCAGGCGTTCGCGGGTGAAATAGGTGCGCGCAGCGTTCTGGATGTCTTGCGGGGTCACGCGCTTGAGCTCGTCCAGTTCGCTGTCGATCAGCTTCCAAGACAGGCCCACGGTCTCCAGCTGGCCGATGGTGGTGGCCTGGCTGCTGATGGAGTCGCGGTCGTAGACCAGGCCGGCGATCACCTGGGCGCGCACGCGTTCGAGTTCTTCGGCGCTGGGTGGGGTGGTCTTGAGTTCTTCCAGCAACTGCCAGATGCCCTTTTCCACGTCTTCCATGGTTTTTTGCTTTTGCACGTTCGGCGTGGCCGAGATCAGGAACAGGCTGTCGCCACGGGTGAAGGCGTTGTAGCTGGACGACGCACCGGCCACCAGCTCCTGGCCACGCTCCAGGCGGGCTGGCATCCGTGCGCTGTAGCCGCCATCGAGCAGGGCCGAGATCAGGCGCAGGGCATGCACCGTGCGCGGGTCCTTGGCGGTCGGCAGGCCAGGTACGTTGAAGCCGTAGATCAGGCTCGGCAACTGGGTGCGCACGTGTAAGGTCAACTGGCGTTGGCCGGGTTCGGCCAGCTCAAGCGGCAGCTTGGCGGGCGGCACCGCACGCTTGGGAATGCCGGCGAAGTACTTTTGCGCCAGGCCCTTGACCTCATCGACGGTGACATCGCCGACCACCACCAGGGTGGCATTGTTGGGCGCATACCAGGATTCGTACCAATGGCGCAGCTCTTCGACCTTCATGCGGTCGAGGTCGGCCATCCAGCCAATGGTCGGGGTGTGGTAGCCACTGGCCGGGTAGGCCATCGCGCGGAACAGCTCGAACGCCTTGGCATTGGGCTGATCGTCGGTGCGCAGGCGGCGCTCCTCTTTGATCACTTCTATTTCGCGGCTGAACTCGTCGGCGGGCAGGCGCAGGCTGGCCAGGCGATCGGCCTCCAGCTCAAGGGCCACTGGCAGGCGGTCGCGGGCCAGCACTTGGTAATAGGCCGTGTAGTCGTCGCTGGTGAAGGCGTTCTCTTCCGCACCCAGGTCGCGCAGGATGCGCGAGGCCTCGCCGGGGCCGACTTTGGCGCTACCCTTGAACATCATGTGTTCAAGGGCGTGGGACAGGCCGGTCTGGCCCGGGGTCTCGTAGCTGGAGCCCACCTTGTACCAGATCTGCGAGACCACCACCGGCGCGCGGTGATCTTCGCGCACGACCACCTTGAGGCCGTTGTCGAGGATGAATTCGTGGGTCGGTTGCACATCGGCGGCGAAGGCCGCGAGCGGCAGGCAGAGCGTGCCGAGCAACAGGCCAGCGGCGCGGCGGGCTAGAGCATTCATACGGTGTTTAACCTGTTCGGCGGCCCGCAGGGTTTAGCGTCGGCGGGCCAGGAGGTGCTAGGATACTGATCCGGTTGCCTGGCGACCATGCCTGTCGCCGTTCTGGCCCACAGGACACTAAGACAAAACGTTGCGCATGAACCAGCCGGCTTCAAGATAGTCTGTTCTGCGTATAGAGAATTCCCGATGCGTCATTGCTGGCGCATCGCTACCCTGAGATAGCCGTCCTCCATGTTTGGTTCCAACGACGACAAAAAAGCGCCGGCCGAGTCTGGCGAAAAGAAAGGCCTGTTCAGCTGGTTTCGCAAGAAGCCGCAGCAACCTGTCGCCGAACAGCCGCAAACACCCGAGCCACAGGCTGAAGAGCCGGTAGCAGCGCAGCCTGCCGTCGAGCAGCCTGCTGTGGCGCCGGCCGAACCGGTGGCCGCACAAGCCCCTGTTGCGCCCGAGCCGCCTCAACCTGTGCCGGCCCTGGCTGACCCTGAGCCTTCTCAGCCTGCCCAGCCCCCTGTGGCGGCGAGCATGCCCGCGAACGCGCAAGCCAGTGCGCCGCAGGTCGAACGCCCAGCGCCGGTGGTGACTGCCCCCGAAGCCCCGGTAATTCGTGCCGTCGAGCCGCCTGTCAGCAATCTGGTATTGCCCGTTGCCGAAGAGCCTGTGGCCCTGGTGCCGGACCTTGAGCCCACGGCCCCGCCTGCAATTCCTGAGCGCCCAGTGGTCGAGCCTGCCGCGCCGGTGGTTGCCGAACCCGCCCCGGTCGCGGCTCCAGCCCCTGCTCCAGCTCCAGCTCCCGCTCCGGTCGACCCTGAGCCCGTTGCCGCGCCGGTCGCCACTGAACAGTCCAAACCCGGCTTCTTCGCCCGCCTCAAACAGGGCCTGTCCAAGACCAGCGCCAGTATCGGCGAAGGCATGGCCAGCCTGTTCCTGGGCAAGAAAGTCATCGATGACGACCTGCTCGACGAGATCGAGACCCGCCTGCTGACCGCCGACGTTGGCGTGGAAGCGACTTCGGCCATCGTCCAGAACCTGACCCAGAAGGTCGCCCGCAAGCAGTTGGCCGATGCCGATGCGCTGTACAAGTCGCTGCAGGAAGAACTGGCCGCGCTGCTGCGTCCGGTCGAGCAGCCGTTGAAGATCCAGGCGCAAAACAAGCCCTACGTGATCCTGGTGGTCGGCGTGAACGGCGCCGGCAAGACCACCACCATTGGCAAGCTGGCCAAGAAGCTGCAGCTGGAAGGCAAGAAGGTCATGCTGGCTGCGGGCGACACCTTCCGCGCCGCGGCGGTCGAGCAGTTGCAGGTTTGGGGTGAGCGTAACCAGATCCCGGTAATCGCCCAGCACACCGGTGCCGACTCGGCCTCCGTGATCTTCGACGCCGTGCAGGCCGCCAAGGCTCGTGGCGTCGACGTGCTGATCGCTGATACCGCCGGCCGTCTGCACACCAAAGACAACCTGATGGAAGAGCTGAAGAAGGTGCGCCGAGTGATCGGCAAACTCGACGCCGAGGCGCCGCACGAGGTGCTGCTGGTGCTCGACGCCGGCACCGGCCAGAACGCCATCAGCCAGGCCAAGTACTTCAACCAGAGCGTCGAACTGACCGGCCTGGCCTTGACCAAGCTGGACGGCACCGCCAAAGGCGGCGTTATCTTCGCCCTGGCCAAGCAGTTCAGCATTCCGATCCGTTTCATCGGTGTGGGTGAAGGTATCGACGACCTGCGCACCTTCGAAGCCGAGCCGTTCGTCAAAGCGCTGTTCGCCGAGCGAGAGCATCCATGATCCGATTCGAACAGGTTGCCAAGCGCTATCCCAATGGCCATGTAGGCTTGCATGAGCTGAGTTTCCGGGCGCGCCGGGGCGAATTCCTGTTCGTCACCGGGCACTCGGGTGCCGGTAAGAGCACCTTGCTGCGCCTGCTGCTGGCCATGGAGCGCCCGACCAGCGGCAAGCTGCTGCTGGCAGGGCAGGACCTGGGCCAGATCAGCAATGCGCAGATCCCGTTCCTGCGCCGGCAGATCGGTGTGGTGTTCCAGAACCACCAGTTGCTGTTCGACCGCACGGTGTTCAACAACATCGCCTTGCCGCTACAGATCCTCGGCCTGTCCAAGGCCGAGATCACCAAACGCGTCGACTCGGCCTTGGAGCGTGTCTCGCTGGCCGACAAAGGCGAACTGTTCCCGGCCGATTTGTCCACGGGGCAGCAACAACGGGTCGGTATCGCACGTGCCATCGTCCATCAGCCGGCCCTGTTGCTGGCCGACGAACCCACCGGCAACCTTGACCCGCGCCTGGCCGCAGAGATCATGGGCGTGTTCGAAGACATCAACCGCCTGGGCACCACGGTATTGATCGCCAGCCACGACCTGGCATTGATCGCGCGCATGCGGCATCGCATGCTGACCCTGCAGCGCGGCCGTTTGATCGGCGATGGGGAGGCCGGGCAATGAGCACTACACGTACGCCGAAAGTTTCCGAACGGGTTGCGCCGAAACCCGCCGACCCGCAACCGGCGAAGAAAAAGCGCGACGACGATGACGGCCCAGATTTCCGCACACTGCTGCACGCCTGGCTGGAAAGCCATCGCGCGAGCATGGCCGACAGCTTGCGTCGCCTCGGCAAGCAGCCGATCGGCAGCTTCTTCACCTGCCTGGTAATGGCAGTGGCGTTGAGCATGCCCATGGGCCTGTCGTTGCTGCTGAAGAACGTCGAAAAGCTCGGCGGCTCCTGGCAGCGCGCCGCGCAGATTTCGCTGTACCTCAAGCTCGACGCTGGCAGCAAGGAAGGTGAAGCGCTGCGCGACGAGATCAAGCACATGCCCGGGGTGGCCGACGCGCTGTATGTCAGCCGCGACCAAGCGCTGGAAGAGTTCCAGCAGCAGTCCGGCCTGGGTGAGGCGTTGCGCGAGCTCCCCGAGAACCCGCTGCCTGGCGTGGTGGTGGTGACCCCGACCGAGGTCGACAAGCCAGCACTTGAAGCCTTGCGTCAGCGCCTGTCGGAGCTGCCAAAGGTCGAAGTGGCACAGCTGGACCTGGTCTGGGTCGAGCGCCTGGCGGCAATCCTGAAGCTGGGCGATCGCTTTGTCTTCGGCCTGGCTGTCATGCTGATTTCTGCGCTGCTGTTAGTAATCGGTAACACAATTCGTCTACATATTGAAAACCGCCGTACCGAGATCGAAGTGATCAAGCTGGTCGGCGGCACCGATAGCTATGTACGCCGGCCGTTCCTGTACATGGGCGCCTTGTATGGCCTGGGCGCGGGGCTGTTGGCCTGGGGCATCCTGGCATTCGGCCTGAACTGGCTGAACCAGGCGGTCGTCGGGCTCTCCGGGCTGTATGGCAGTGACTTCGCCCTGGGTGGGGTGCCGGCGTCCGATGGTCTGTCGCTCTTGATCGGAGCGGTACTGTTGGGGTATATCGGTGCATGGATCGCGGTCGCTCGCCATTTGAATGAGCTGGCGCCACGATAGTTTTTCCCGTGCCAGCATTGACTTTATTACCGTTTTGGGAACTTGTTTACCGGTTTCCGGTCAATGTTTGCAGTGCCCACAAGGCGCGAGTCTAGTAAGTCGGAGGTTCTTGAATGACCACATCGTTGCAACCTGCCTATGCCCTGGTGCCCGGTGCAAACCTGGAAGCCTATGTGCACACGGTCAACAGCATCCCGCTGCTGACGGTCGAGCAGGAGCGTGATCTGGCCGAGCGTCTCTATTACGAGCAGGATCTTGAGGCCGCTCGGCAAATGGTGATGGCCCACCTGCGTTTCGTCGTACATATCGCCCGTAGCTATGCAGGCTACGGCCTGGCCCAGGCTGACCTGATCCAGGAAGGCAACGTCGGCCTGATGAAGGCCGTCAAACGCTTCAACCCAGAGATGGGCGTGCGCCTGGTGTCCTTTGCCGTGCACTGGATCAAGGCCGAAATCCACGAATTCATCCTGCGCAACTGGCGCATCGTCAAGGTGGCGACCACCAAGGCCCAGCGCAAACTGTTCTTCAATCTGCGCAGCCAGAAGAAGCGCCTGGCCTGGCTGAACAACGATGAAGTTCATCGCGTGGCAGAGAGCCTGGGCGTCGAACCGCGTGAAGTGCGCGAGATGGAAAGCCGCCTGAGTGGTCAGGACATGGCCTTTGACCCAGCGGCGGAAGCCGATGATGACAGCGCGTTCCAGTCGCCTGCGCATTACCTGGAAGACCACCGCTACGACCCTGCCGTACAGCTTGAGGATGCCGACTGGAGCGACAACTCCACCAGCAACCTGCATGAAGCGCTGCAAGGCCTGGACGAGCGCAGCCGTGACATTCTCTACCAGCGCTGGTTGGCGGAAGAGAAGGCGACGTTGCATGAGTTGGCGGACAAGTACAGCGTGTCGGCTGAGCGTATTCGTCAGCTGGAAAAGAATGCGATGAACAAGGTCAAGGCGTTGATCACGGTGTGATTCACGTTTGGCTGTACCAAAAAGCCGCTGGCCTGAAGAGGGTTGGCGGCTTTTTTGTTTGTGTTGGCTTTACGGGCCCTTTCGCAGCACAAGGCTGCTCCTACAGGTATGCGCCGGACCTGTAGGCGCAGCCTTGTGCTGCGAAGGAGCCCGCAAAGCCCGTCGATGATTCAAAGCCTGCGCGAAGCATCCAGCTGCATCAGGTAGCTAGGCCCACCCAACTGGCTCATCTGCCGCCGAATCCACCCGGCCCGACTGGCCACATAGGCGCTGGGCCGGCTGGCGCTCCACTTGATCGGGCTGGGCAATACCGCAGCCAGTTGCGCGGCCTGTTGCCGATTCAGCCGGCTGGCGTCGACCCCGAAGTGGTAGCGCGCCGCCGCCTGGGCGCCAAACACGCCATTGCCCCATTCAGCGCTGTTCAGGTAGACCTCGAGGATGCGCTCCTTCGACCAGAACAGCTCGATCAGCGCTGTGAACCAGGCTTCCAGGCCCTTGCGGAACCAACTGCGGCCCGACCACAGGAACAGGTTCTTGGCCACCTGCTGGGTCAGCGTGCTGGCCCCGCGAATGTTGCCGCCGCGTTCGTTGTAGGCCAGCGCTGCCTGAATGGCCGGGATGTCAAAACCCCAATGGGTGGCGAACTTCTGGTCTTCACCGGCAATGACCGCGACCTTGAGCTCATCGGAGATGTTCTCCCACGGTTCCCAGTCGCGCTGCAGGTCGATGGGCTCGCCATTCAGCCAGGACTCGACCTTGCGCTCGGCCATCAACGCCGTGCCGGGGGGCGGCACCCAGCGAAACACCAGCACCAATACGATACTGCCGGCAGCGAACCAGAGCAGGGCGCGAGTGAGGCGGCGGATAAGGGATGGCAGCATGTCGATGGCTTGGCCGGGCGGGTGGAACGGGCCATTATACAGACCCGATAGAAGGAGTCGTCCCATGCTTCGCAGCTTCCTCATGCTTGCCGCCTTTTTCGGCTTTACCGGTGTGGCCCTGGGCGCTTTCGCCGCGCATGGGCTGAAAAACCGCCTGACGCCAGACTACCTGGCCATCTTCCACACCGGCGTGACCTACCAGTTGGTGCATGCCTTGGCGATTTTCGGTGTTGCCGTGCTGGCAGCGCATTTGCCGGGGCGCCTGGTGGGCTGGGCCGGCGGTCTGTTCGCGCTGGGTATCCTGCTGTTCTCCGGTAGCCTGTACCTGCTGACCCTGACAGGCGTGAGCAAGCTCGGCATCATCACGCCCTTTGGCGGCCTGTGCTTCCTCGCAGGGTGGCTGTGCCTGGGCCTGGCAGCCTGGCGGCTGGGCTGACCGAGTGGTCCACAATCGCGACTAATGGCGTGCACCGGCCTTGGGTAAACGGGGTGTTCGGCGCTAGAATGCGTGCCCCAAAGCACAATGGTGGCCGTGCGCATGCGCATTCAACTGAACGGTGAACCTTACGAACTGCCCGCTGGCGAAAGCGTCGCGGCCCTGCTGACGCGCCTGGACCTCACCGGGCGCCGGGTAGCAGTGGAACTCAACCTGGATATCGTGCCGCGTAGCCAGCACGACAGCACTGCGCTGAACGAAGGCGACCAGGTTGAAGTGGTCCACGCCATCGGCGGCGGCTGATAGCGGCTCGGCGGTTCACACGCAAGCCCAGTAACCTTTTCCCGAGGAACAACGATGAGCAACGTTCGTAGCGACAAGCCCTTTACCCTGGCCGGGCGCACTTTCCAGTCGCGCCTGCTGGTCGGCACCGGCAAATACCGTGACATGGAAGAAACCCGCCTGGCCATCGAGGCCTCGGGTGCCGAGATCGTCACCGTCGCTGTGCGCCGTACCAACATCGGTCAGAACCCGGGCGAGCCGAACCTGCTCGATGTGCTGCCACCCGACCGTTACACCATCCTGCCGAACACTGCGGGCTGCTACGACGCTGTCGAAGCCGTGCGCACTTGCCGCCTGGCCCGTGAACTGCTGGATGGCCACAACCTGGTCAAGCTGGAAGTGCTGGCCGACCAGAAAACCTTGTTCCCCAACGTGATCGAAACCCTCAAGGCCGCCGAAGTGTTGGTCAAGGACGGTTTCGACGTGATGGTCTACACCAGCGACGACCCGATCATCGCCCGTCAGCTGGCCGAAGCGGGCTGTATTGCGGTCATGCCACTGGCTGGCCTGATCGGTACCGGCCTGGGCATCTGCAACCCCTACAACCTGCAGATCATCCTCGAAGAATCCAAGGTGCCGGTGCTGGTCGATGCCGGCGTGGGTACTGCCTCCGACGCCACCATCGCCATGGAGATGGGCTGCGAGGCGGTGCTGATGAACTCGGCCATCGCCCATGCCCAGCAACCGGTGTTGATGGCTGAAGCCATGAAGCACGCCATCGTGGCAGGTCGCCTGGCCTACCTGGCCGGCCGCATGCCGAAGAAACTCTATGCCAGCGCCTCTTCGCCGCTGGATGGTCTGATCAAGTAAGAGCTCCTGATGACTGAATCGCAAGAAACGCCGATCACCGCCGAAGGCGAAGAGCGCCCACACCGTCGTATCAAGAGTTTCGTGATGCGCGCCGGGCGCATGACCGAAGGTCAGCAACGCGGCCTGGACCAGGGTGGCCCCCTGTTCATCCTGCCCCTGGCCGACAGCCCGGTGGACTACGACCAGGTGTTCGGCCGTTCGGCGCCGCGCACCCTGGAGATCGGTTTCGGCATGGGCCACTCCCTGCTGGAGATGGCCGCTGCCGCGCCTGAGCAGGATTTCATCGGTGTCGAAGTGCACCGTCCGGGCGTTGGCGCGCTGCTCAATGGCGTACTGACCCAAGGGCTGAAGAACCTGCGGGTGTATGACTGCGATGCCATCGAAGTGCTCAACCGCTGCGTGGCCGATAACAGCCTCGACCGTTTGATGCTGTTCTTCCCAGACCCTTGGCACAAAGCGCGCCATCACAAGCGCCGCATCGTGCAGCTGGAATTCGCAGAGCTGGTACGCCGCAAGCTCAAGCCGGGTGGCGTGTTCCACATGGCGACCGACTGGGAACCGTATGCCGAGTACATGCTGGAAGTGATGAGCGCTGCGCCCGGTTACCGTAACCAGGCGGCGGATGGCGCGTATGTGCCACGTCCGCAAGAGCGGCCGATCACCAAGTTCGAGCGCCGTGGTGAGCGCTTGGGGCATGGGGTTTGGGATTTGAAGTTCGAGAAGGTGGATTGATTGGGCGCTTGAGCCTTTCGAGCTCAGCCTGCTGAAATGACAGACAAAAAAAACCGCCTGAGAAGGGCGGTTTTTTTATTGAAGCGATCAGACTGAGGATCCTTCGCTTCGGGCTTTCACTGAAAGACCCCGTACTCATCCGGATCTTGTTTGTACTCAAGACCGCGAGGGATTCTGTGGGAGCGGGTTTACCCGCGAAGAATGCGACGCGGTATATGGCACGGGCTTCGCCCGTGTTCGCGGGTAAACCCGCTCCTACAGGGAAAGTGAAGTGCTGTAGTCGTGCCTTACCCCCGCCGATCAGCCACCACGCCGATCAACACCAGCACCACCAGCAGCACGGGTGCCAACGCATAATTATTGAACTGGCCCAGCCCCTTCACCACCCACGGGGTGGCATAGATCAGCGCTGCGCCGCTGCCGATCATCACCAGCAGGGCCATGAACGGCACGCGCAGGGCGCCGGCCAGGCTGCCCAGGCGTTGTTCCACCGTGGCTTTGATATCGGTGCCGAACAGCACCAGCAGGCAGCCTACCAAGGCCAGCGAAATCTCCGACAGGTTGCTGCGGCTCCAGCGGGAAGCCGTTGCAAGCAGATCAAGTACCAGGTCCATGGGTCATCCTTAGGTCAAGAAATACTGCAGCAGGTCATTGAGGAACAACTGGCCGCGCGGCGTGGCCACCAATCGATCCGGTTCGACCTGCAAAAGGCCCTTTTGTTCGGCCGCGCGACGGGCCTCGGCCAGTTGCGCCAGCGGCAGGCCGGTGCGCTGGGTGAACAGTTCGGCTTCGACGCCATCGGTCAGGCGCAAGGCGTTCATCAGGAACTCGAAGGGCAGCTCGTCCGCCGGCAGCCGCTTTTCGCCAGCCTTGAACGGTTTGGCCAGGTTCAGGTAGTCCTTGGGCAGGCGGGTTTTCCAGGTCCGCAGGATGCGCCCGTCAGCGAAGGTCAGCTTGCCGTGGGCACCCGCGCCGATGCCGATGAAATCACCGAAGCGCCAGTAATTGAGGTTGTGCTTGGCAGCACGGCCTGGCTGGGCATAGGCCGACACTTCGTACTGGCGGTAGCCGTGCTCGGCCATCAGGCTTTGGCCGGCCTCCTGGATATCCCAGAGGATGTCGTCTTCTGGCAGCTCGGGCGGTTGGTTCCAGAACACCGTGTTCGGCTCTACGGTCAGCTGGTACCACGACAAGTGGGTCGGCCCTAGGGCGATGGCCTGGCGCACGTCACCCAGCGCGTCGTCCAGCGACTGGTCGGGCAGGCCGTGCATCAAGTCCATGTTGAAGTTGTCGAACCCGGCCGCGCGCGCCATGTCGGCGGCGCGGATCGCTTCGTCGCCGTTGTGGATGCGCCCGAGCGCCTCCAGCTTGGCGGGCTGGAAGCTCTGCACGCCGATGGACAGGCGATTGATGCCCGTCTGCCGGTACGCCTTGAACTTCTCTTGCTCGAACGTACCAGGGTTGGCCTCCAGGGTGATTTCGATGTCAGGCGCGAACGGGATGCATTGTTCAACGCCACGCAGCAGCCGCCCAAGGGCGTTGGCACTGAACAAGCTCGGCGTACCGCCACCGAAGAAGATCGAGCTGATCGGGCGGCCTTGTACGGCTGCCAGCTCTTGATCGAGGTCGGTCAGCAGGGCGTCGACATAAGCCTCTTCAGGCAGCTCTGGGCCCGCCGCGTGGGAATTGAAGTCGCAATAAGGGCATTTGCGTACGCACCACGGGATGTGGATGTACAACGCCAAGGGCGGCAGCACGGCGAAACCAGCCGCACCCGCCGGGTGCGGTTGGATGGACAACGTTTCGATCATGCCAGGCCCAGGCGTTGACGCAGCAGGACCATGGCGCGGGCGCGGTGGCTGAGCTGGTTCTTGTCGACAGGGGCGAGGTCCGCACTCGAGCAATTGCGCTCTGGCACCCAGAACAGCGGGTCGTAGCCAAAGCCGTGCTCACCGCTGGCCTCAAACATGATGCGCCCGTGCCACAGGCCTTCGCACAGGATCGGCAGCGGGTCGTCGGCGTGACGCACCAGCGCCAGCACGCAGACGAACTGAGCGCCGCGCTCGGCCTCGGGCACGTCTTTCAAGGCGTCCAGCAGCTTGGCGTTGTTTGCCGCGTCACCCTTGCCATCGGCATAGCGAGCAGAATAGATACCCGGCGCGCCGCCGAGGTAGTCCACGGCCAGGCCCGAGTCATCGGCCAGTGCTGGCAGGCCAGAGATGCGCGCGGCATTGCGTGCCTTGAGAATGGCGTTCTCGACGAACGACAGGCCGGTTTCCTCTGGCTCGACCTGGCTGAATTCACCGATCGAGCGCAGCTGTACGGACGCGCCAAGCATGGCCTGGAGTTCCTTGAGTTTGCCGGCATTGTGGCTGGCCAATACGAGTTGCTGGAAATTCATCATTCGCCTGGGAACACTTCCTGGTTGAAGCTGAGAGAGTTACTGATGCCGCCGGTTTCGACATTGATGTCGAAGGTCACGGTTTCTGGCTGTTCGATCTTGAACTGGGCGATGTAGTAAATCGCGCCCTGTTCGGTGATCTGCTTGAAGGACAACGGGCTGCTGCGCCCGGTCAGGTCTTTCACCGTGCCGCTGACGACCGCCATGGCCGGCTTGTTGGCCTTGATCACGGCAATGTTGAGCACGCCCTGGTTCTTGCTGCGCACCAGGCCCGTGGCCGCGGCCACCTCCGGCGTCAGCATGCTTGAGGTGAACGCGCTGTAGTGTACCGTCACGTCGCCAAACACTTCCTTGCGCTCGGGACGGGCGGCATCGGCAGCCAGTACAGGCAGGGCCAGGCACAGGCTGATCAGGAACAGGGCTAGGCGACGCATGGTACGATTCCTCCGGTGAGCGTCAGACCGCGAGCTGGTGCTCCTGCAGGCCAGGGCTGCTGACGCGATAGATGCCGATCTCACCTAGAAGATTAGGCCATAGCCGGCCGCCCCACCCATTACGGTGCAAGTGGTCGACGGCCAGGCGGTCGAGGACCTTGGCGTGGCGCTCGTGGCACAGCTCTTCAAAGTCGGCGAAGGTGCAGAAGTGGATGTTCGGCGTGTTGTACCAGGTATACGGCATGAAGTCCGAAACCGGCATGCGGCCTTTGGTCGCCAGGTACCAGCGGCAGCGCCAGTGGCCGAAGTTGGGGAAGGTGATGATGCACTGACGGCCCACGCGCAGCATCTCGTCGAGGATGCGGTCGGGGTACTCCACGGCCTGCAGGGCCTGGGTCATGATCACCACATCGAAACTGTTGCTGGCAAAGTTGCCCAGGCCCTTGTCCAGGTCCTGTTCGATGACGTTGACGCCCTTGGCCACGCACGCGGCGATATTGTCGGCGTCGATCTCCAGGCCGTAACCGGTGACCTGCTTGCGGTCACGCAGCGAGGCCAGCAGTTCGCCACTGCCGCAGCCCAGGTCGAGTACCCGGCTGCCGGCGGGAATCCAGTCGTGGATGATTTCCAGATCGGCTCTCATGCTGTCCTCAGATGGCGATGCGGTTCATGTAGTTCGAGAAACCCTGCATGTAGCGAGGTGTGGGGATCAGGAAGGCATCGTGCCCATAAGGTGAGTCGATCTCCAGATAACACACGTTCTTGCGCGCGGCCATCAACGCATCGACGATCTCGCGTGAACGGGCAGGCGAGAAGCGCCAGTCGGTGGTGAACGACATGATGCAGTAGTCTGCCGTGACCGAGGCCAGGGTGGCGGCAAGGTCGCCACCGTGGGCTGCGGCCGGGTCGAAGTAGTCCAGGGCCTTGGTCATCAGCAGGTAGGTGTTGGCGTCGAAACGGCCGGAAAATTCCTCGCCCTGATAGCGCAGGTAGCTTTCGACCTGGAATTCGACGCTGTGGAAGTCGTAGTTGAGCTTGTCGCTCTTGAGCTCACGGCCGAATTTTTCACCCATCGAATCATCGGACAGGTAGGTGATATGGCCCACCATGCGCGCCAGCATCAGCCCGCGCTTGGGGATCACGCCCTGGTCCTGGAACGAACCGCCGTGGAACTCCGGGTCGGTGAGGATGGCCTGGCGCGCTACTTCGTTGAAGGCAATGTTCTGTGCCGAGAGCTTGGGCGCCGAGGCGATATCGACGCAGTGCCGCACGCGGTCGGGGTAGGTGATGGTCCATTGCAGCGCCTGCATGCCACCAAGGCTGCCGCCCACGATGGCCGCCCACTGGCCAATGCCCAGGCGGTCAGCCAGGCGTGCCTGGCTGTGCACCCAGTCTTCCACGGTCAGCACCGGGAAGTCGGCGCCATAGGGCTTGCCGGTAGCCGGGTTGACGCTGCTCGGGCCAGTACTGCCATTGCAGCCGCCGAGGTTGTTCAGGCTGACCACGAAGAAACGGTTGGTGTCGATTGGCTTGCCGGGGCCGATGCAGCTGTCCCACCAGCCCGGCTTGCGGTCGGTGGCGGCATGGTAGCCGGCGGCATGGTGGTGGCCGGACAAGGCATGGCAGATCAGCACGGCATTGCTGGCGCTGGCGTTCAGGGTGCCATAGGTCTCGTAGACCAGCTCGTAGCTGGCCAGCGAGCGGCCACAGGCCAGGGCCAGCGGTTCTTCGAACCGGGCTGTTTGCGGTGTAACCAGACCGACGGAATCTTCGGGAAGGACAGTGGACATCGACCCTGCTCACGCTTGACGGAGGCGTAAGTCTAAAGAGCGCTACCCCCTGCGGCAAGCAAAGGCTTGCCGCAGGGGGCGTCGATGTTCAAGGGCGTTGGATCAGATCATCCGCCACAGTTCTTGAGGCATGCCGGCATAGGCAGCCAGCGGCGGCATGACGAACGACTGGATCACCTGGATCGCCAGGAAGGCGAAGATGGGCGAGATGTCCATGCCGCCCAGGTTAGGCACGAGGCGGCGGAACGGTGCCAGCACCGGTTCGCTGATCTGGTAGGCCAGCTCCGCCGCCGGGTTGTGGCTGTTGGGCGCGACCCAGGAGACGATCACCATGACGATCATTGCTACCCAGAAAATCTTCAGGAACAGCGAGGTGATGCCGATGATGGCCCACATCAGCAGGTGCAGCACGTCACCGAAGGTGCCGTAGGTGACCATCAGTACGAAGCCCATCAGCAGCGCCTGGATGACCACTGCCAGCAGCAGCGACGAGGTGTCCAGGCCGCCAACGCTTGGGATGACCCGACGGATCGGCTTGAGCAGCGGCTGGGTGGCGCGTACCGCGAACTGGCACAGTGGGTTGTAGAAGTTGGCCTTGACCAGTTGCAGCACGAAGCGCAGCAGGACGATCACCAAATACAGGCTGACCAGGGTTTGCACCACGAAGATCGCGGCGCCAGACAGTGCATTCATCTAAAGCTCCTTATTTGCCCAGTTGTTCGGCCAGCTCGGCGGAGCGCGTCGCTGCGGCCTGCAGCGCTTGCTCGACGATGGCTTCGAAGCCGTTGGCCTGGAACGACTTGATCGCAGCTTCGGTGGTGCCGGCTGGCGAGGTGACACGGCGGCGCAGTTCGGCAGCGTCGACATCGCTGGCCACGGCCATGCGCGCCGCGCCCAGCGCGGTCTGCAGGGTCAGCTGGGAGGCGGTTTCGCGAGGCAGGCCGAGCTTTTCGCCTGCGGCGGTCATTGCCTCGATCAGCAGGAAGAAGTACGCCGGCCCGCTGCCGGAGACGGCGGTCACTGCGTCCAGTTGCTGCTCTTGGTCCAGCCACAGGGCAGTGCCCACGGCAGACAGCAGCTGTTCGGCCTGTTGCCGCTGTTCTGCGTTGACTTCCTGGGTGGCGTACAGGCCGCTGACGCCTTGGCGCAGCAGCGCTGGCGTGTTGGGCATGCAGCGCACCACCGGGCGTGGGCCTACCCAGCTCTGCAGGCTGGCGCAGGTGATACCGGCAGCGATGGAAACAATCAGCTGGCCTTCCTGCAGGTGGGCTTGCAGGGCTTGGCAAACGGCCTTCATGACCTGCGGCTTGACTGCCAGTACGATCACGTCGGCGCCAGCGATTGCCTGGGCATTGTCTTCGAAGGTTTCGATGCCGTGCTCGGCCTGGATGCGGGTACGGGTCTCGGCGCCCGTGTCGCTGGCGCGGATCTGCGAAGCCTCCAGGCCCTGGGCACGCAGGCCGCCGATCAGGCTGGCGGCCATGTTGCCGGCGCCGATAAAGGCAATACGTGTCTTGCTCATGTCAGGTCCTTGTGGGAAAGAGTGAGTAAAGCATGGAATCAGACGGGCCCGTAGTCGCGGGCACCGAACAGGGCGGTGCCGATACGTACCCAGGTCGCTCCCTGGGCAATCGCCGCCTCCAGGTCGTGGCTCATGCCCATGGACAAGGTGTCCAGGCCAAGGCCCAGGTGCTGCTGCAAGGTGCGCAGGCTGGCAAAAGCGGCCTCTTGGGCGGCGCGGTCATCGGTGGGCTCCGGGATGGCCATCAACCCGCGCAGGCGCAGATTGGGCAGTTTCGCCACGGCCGCGGCCAGCGCCGGCAGGTCGCCCGGGGCGCAGCCGGACTTGCTGTCTTCGCCACTGACATTCACCTGCAGGCAGATGTTCAGCGGTGCCAGTGCCGCAGGGCGTTGCTCCGAGAGGCGTTGGGCGATTTTCAGGCGGTCCACGGAATGTACCCAGTCGAAATGCTCGGCAATGGCTTTGGTCTTGTTCGACTGAATGGGGCCGATGAAGTGCCAGATCAAGGGCAGGTCGCGCAACGCTTCCTGCTTGGTCAGGGCTTCCTGCAGGTAGTTTTCGCCGACATCGCGCACGCCAGCGGCGTAGATTTCACGGATGGCGCTGGCGGGCTTGGTCTTGCTCACAGCCAGCAACTGGATGCTGGCCGGGTCCCGCCCGGCGGCCTGGGCGGCGCTGGCGATGCGGGCGGCAAGGGCGGATAGGTTGTCTGCTATGGTGGACATGGATCGATGCCGGCGGCGAAAGGGTCTGCGGCATTCTACCTGCTTGATCGCCTTTGGGGAGTCTCATGGATGTGACCGACCTGTTGGCCCGTGCTGTGGATGCGCGGGCTTCGGACCTGCACCTGGCCGCGGGCCAGGTACCAATGCTGCGCCTGGATGGCGAGCTGCAACGCATGGACCTGCCGCCGCTGACGGCAGCGGCGCTGAGTGATGCCATGGCGCCCTTGCTGGGCGATGACGCTTGCCGGCAATGGGCGCAGGGGGATGAGTTGGACCTTGCGTTGGCGCTGCCAGCGTTAGGCCGTTTTCGCCTGAACCTGTTTCGCCAGTTGAATGGGGTTGCGGCGACCTTTCGCCTGATACCCAGACGCATTGCGACACTGGACGAGCTTGACCTTGTGGAAGTGTTTCAAGCTGTTGCGCAGTGTTCTGATGGCCTGATTCTGGTGGGCGGGCCCACCGGCAGTGGCAAGTCCAGCACCTTGGCGGTGCTGCTCGATCAGCTCAACCGCGAGCGGCCATTGCATATCATCACCCTTGAAGACCCTGTGGAAGTTATCCACAACAGCCAACGGAGCCTGGTCAACCAGCGCGAGATGGGCCGCGATTGCCGTGGGTTTGCCCAAGGGCTGCGCAGTGCGCTGCGTCAGGACCCGGATGTGATCATGATCGGCGAGTTGCGCGATCTGGAGACGATTCGCCTGGCATTGCGGGCGGCAGAAACGGGGCACCTGGTACTGGCAACCGTGCATACGCGCTCGGCTGCGGGCAGCATCGACCGGCTGGTGGAGGTGTTTGCCGCCGAGGAAAAACCGCTGGTGCGGGCGATGCTGGCCGAGTCGCTGCGCCTGGTGGTGGCGCAAGTGCTGGTCAAGCGCGTGGGCGGCGGGCGAGTGGCGGCGCGGGAAGTGTTGGTGGCTAACACGGCAGTGCGTAACCTGATTCGCGAAGGGCGGATGGCGCAGCTGAGTTCGGTGATGCAGACGGGGGCGGCGGAGGGGATGCGAACGATGGAGGGGGCGATGCAAAGGCTGAAAGTGATGGGATGGGTGTAGGAGCAGCCTTGTGCTGCGAAGAGGCCTGTGACGTCAGCGACGATCCGCTGTGTTTTCACTGGCCTCTTCGCAGCACAAGGCTGCTCCTACCAGAGCCGTGGTCGAGGCTCGATCAGCGCTTGGCCAGGGCCAGCTGCTGCTGTTCTTTCGGCAACACCCGCTTGGCCACGACATAGTGCTTCTGCCAGTAAGGCTTGCTGAGGGTGTCGATGCTCACCCGCTTGCCGCGACGCGGGGCATGGATGAAGCGGTCGTTGCCCAGGTAGATGGCAACGTGGTTGACCCGTCGGCTCTTGATGTTGAAGAAGATCAGGTCGCCAGGCTTGAGGTCGCCCTTCGCCACCTTCACGCCGTGGCCCTGGGCCATGGCATTGGAGGTGCGTGGCAGGTCGACATCGGCCACATCATTGAAGGCGTATTTCACCAGGCCGCTGCAGTCGAAGCCCTTTTTCGGGCTGCTGCCGCCCCAGACATAGGGCGTGCCGAGCACATTCACCGCACGGCTGAGCACATCGCTGCTCTGCTTCGGCGACATGGAGGCAACCGGCAGCCCACGGCTGCTGGCCGCGTTGCTTGGGCGTGCGCGCAGCGTGGTGTGCTTGGCAGGCGCGTGTTTCACCGAGGCATTGGTGGTATAGCCGGTGAAACCATTGGGAAGACGTTGCTCACGATTGGTGGCGTGGGCGGCCAGGGGTAATAATAGACAGAGGGTCAGCCATGTCTTGAGTAAAGGCGGCATAGATGAAGCTCTTTATGAATAGTTATGTGTTAGGCGCGCAACTTTATAACAGCTTTTTGATCAATTTCTGATCCGTTGGTCGATTGGTGGGGTGCCATACGTCGGCCTGCGACGAGAAAGTCACATTTTTTCTTAGAAAATTTTCGGATAACCCACGAGGGCTATGAATGAACAGTTATCAACAGGGTGAGCCGCTTCACGACACCCACAGCAAGGTCATCGGCTACTTGTTGTGGATTTTCGGCTTCACCGGCTCGCACCGTTTCTACTACGGCAAGCCGATCACTGGGACGATCTGGTTCTTTACCTTGGGCCTGCTGGGCATCGGCTGGCTGATCGACCTGTTTCTGATCCCGGCGATGGACAAGGAGGCCGACTTGCGCTTCCGGTCCGGTCGGATCGACTACAACATCGCCTGGATTCTGCTGACCTTCCTGGGCATTTTTGGCCTGCATCGCCTGTACCAGGGCAAGTGGATCACCGCGATCATCTACTTCTTCACGGGCGGCCTGTTCCTGGTCGGCGTGCTGTACGACTTCTGGACCCTGAACAGTCAGATTTCCGAAGCCAACAGCGATCGTCGCTGATTGCAGATCGTGTAGGCGCAGCACAAGGCTGCGCCTACCGAGTTTTACTGGCGGGTCTGGCGCTGTTGCAGCAGCAGGTTGCTGAAGCCTGCGCCGGCAAGCTGTTTCTGCGCCCCGGTCAGTTGTTCGCGGTTGCTGAACGGGCCGACCAGTACGCGGTACCAGGTTTCATCCTTGACCGTCCCCGACTCCACCTTCACCGACTGGCCGAGCAGGATGATCTGCGCGCGGACCTTGTCGGCATCCGCCTGCTTGCGGAACGAGCCGGCCTGCAGGAAGAACTGCGTGGTGGCCGCAGGCTTGATCACCGGCGGTGCCGGTGGTGGCGTCTGGCCCAGCAAGGCGGCCTGAGCGCGTGCCGTGTCGATCTTCGCTGCTTCTGCCGGGGTGACCGGGGTCACTGGCTGGGCAGGCACCGGTGGCGTCTTCTCTGGCACGGCTTCCGGCGGCACGATGACCTCGGACTCCGGCAGCAGGGTGTAGAAGTCATACTTCGGCTTCACCGGCTGCTGCGCAGTGGCCGGCGTGGTCTTGCTGGCTTCTGCCACCTTTTCCGGTTTTTGCTGTTCAGGCTTGGTGCGCTTGATGTCCGCGCCGCCTGGCTCGAGCTTCATCAAAAAGACGATGAAAGCGCCCACGGTCAACCCGACTGCCAGCCATACCCAACCCGGGATCGGCTGCTTGGCCGGCGCCTGTTGGCGGCTGGCGCCGCGTTTTGGAGCAGGTTTTTTCTTGGCAGCCAACTTACATGCGCTCCAGGGTTTCCAGGCCGAGCAGTTCCAGACCTTGCTTGAGGGTACGGCCGGTCAGGGCAGCCAGGCGCAGGCGGCTCTGTTGCTGCTCCGGGGTTTCGGCGGCGAGGATTGGGCAGTTCTCGTAGAAGCTCGAGAACAGGCCAGCCAGGTCGTACAGGTAGCTGCACAGCACGTGCGGCGTACCCTTGTCGGCCACGCTGTTAAGCACTTCGCCGAATTGCGCCAGGCGCGCGGCGAGGTCCAGCTCCTTCTCGGCCTGCAGCACGATCTTGCCGTCGACCTCGTCGAAGCCCTTGCCCAGCTTGCGGAACACGCCCGCCACGCGGGTGTAGGCATACAGCAGGTAGGGCGCGGTGTTGCCTTCGAAGTTGAGCATCAGTTCGAAGTTGAAGCTGTAGTCGCTGGTGCGGTGCTTGGACAGGTCGGCGTACTTCACTGCGCCGATCCCGACCACTTCACCGATGCGGCGCAGATCGACTTCGGCCAGGCTCGGGTTCTTCTCCTTGACCAGGGCGTAGGCACGCTCCTTGGCCTCGGTGAGCAGGTCGATCAGCTTCACTGTGCCGCCGTCACGGGTTTTGAACGGGCGGCCGTCGGCGCCGTTCATGGTGCCGAAGCCCATGTGTTCCATTTGCATCGGGTGGCCGACGAAGCCTGCACGGCGCGCTACTTCGAACACCTGGTTGAAGTGCAGCGCCTGGCGCTGGTCGACGAAGTACAGGGCACGGTCGGCCTTGAGCACATTGCTGCGGTAGCGCACTGCGGCCAGGTCGGTGGTGGCGTACAGGTAGCCACCGTCGGCCTTCTGCACGATCACCGGCAGGGGTTCGCCTTCGCTGTTCTTGAATTCTTCGAGGAACACGCACTGCGCGCCCTGGTCCTCAACCAGCAGGCCCTTGGCCTTGAGGTCGCTGACTACGTTGGCCAGGTCGTCGTTGTAGGCGCTTTCGCCCATGACGTCGGCCATGGTCAGCTTGACGTTGAGCAGTTCGTAGGTCTTCTGGCAGTGCGACAGCGAGATGTCCTTGAAACGCGTCCACAGGGCCAGGCACTCAGGGTCGCCGGCCTGCAGCTTGACCACCAGGCCGCGGGCGCGGGTGGCGAATTCTTCGGACTCGTCGAAGCGCTTCTTCGCCGCGCGGTAGAAGTTCTCCAGGTCCGACAACTCGTCGCTGGTGATCGGGTTTTCCTGCAGGTAGGCCATCAGCATGCCGAACTGGGTGCCCCAGTCGCCCACGTGGTTTTGGCGGATGACCTGGTCGCCGAGAAACTCCAGCACACGGGCGACGCTGTCGCCGATGATGGTCGAGCGCAGGTGGCCAACGTGCATTTCCTTGGCCAGGTTCGGCGCCGACAGGTCGATTACCACCTTCTCGGCGGCGCCTGCCTTGCGCACGCCCAGGTGGCCGTCGGCCAGGGCGGCATCCAGGCGGTCGGCCAGGGCGCTGGTGTTCTGGAAGAAGTTGAGGAAGCCTGGGCCGGCAATCTCGACTTTGCTGATGTCGTCGCTGGCGGGCAGCGCGTTGATCAGTTTTTCGGCCAGGTCGCGCGGCTTCATGCCGGCAGGCTTGGCCAGCATCATCGCGATGTTGCTGGCGAAGTCGCCGTGGGTCTTGTCCCGGGCGTTTTCCACCTGGATCGCCGGCGATAGCCCTTCAGGCAGCACACCGTCGGTGACGAGTTGGGTGAGGGCTTGCTGGATCAGCTGGCGAATGGTGTCTTTCATGGGGTTCTCTTTTCGACCGCAAGCGCGGTGGAGCGCTTCGATGCGCAGGTGGAAAAACTGGGCATTATCCGTTGCCGGGAGCGGGTTGCCAACCTTTGCCAAGGCTCAGGGTGTCAGTAGAGGTCTACCGGGTCCACGTCCAGCGACCAGCGAACCTGTCGGCCGCTCGGCATTTGCTCCAACACTAGCAACCAGGCGCTGATCAGTCGATGCAGGGGTGCCCGGGTGTTGGCCTGTATCAATAATTGGGCGCGGAAGCGGCCTGCTCGGCGCTCCATGGGAGCCGGTACCGGGCCCAACAGTTCAATGCCTGGCAGGCGCTGTTCGGCCACCAGGCGCTCTGCTGCGCTGCAGGCTTCATCGAGGAAGCCTTCGGCCTGGCCCGGTTTGTGCGCTTCGGCGCGCAGCAAGGCCAGGTGCGAAAAAGGCGGCAGGCCGGCGGCGCGGCGCTCGTCCAGGGCTTGCTCGGCGAAGGCGAAATAGCCTTGTTCGGTCAGCTGTACCAGCAAGGGATGGTCGGCCAGGTGGGTCTGGATGATCACCTTGCCCGGCTCTTCGGCGCGCCCGGCACGCCCGGCAACCTGCACGATCAATTGCGCCATGCGCTCGCTGGCACGGAAGTCGCCGGAGAACAGCCCGCCGTCGGCGTCGAGGATGGCCACCAGGGTCACGCGTGGGAAGTGGTGCCCCTTGGCGAGCATCTGGGTGCCCACCAGGATGCTCGGCTGGCCACGCTGGATGGTGCCGAACAGGTTGTGCATGGCGTCTTTGCGCGCCGTGCTGTCGCGGTCCACGCGCAGGATCGGGTAGTCCGGGAACAGCACCTTAAGGCGCTCTTCGGCGCGCTCGGTGCCTGCGCCCACCGGCCGCAAGTCGACATGGTTGCACTGCGGGCACTGGTGCGGCAGGCGTTCGTCATAACCGCAGTGGTGGCAACGCAGCACGCCGGAACGCTGGTGCACGGTCATGCGCGCATCACAGCGAGGGCATTCGGACAACCAGCCGCAATCGTGGCACAGCAACGTCGGGGCAAAGCCGCGGCGGTTGAGGAACACCAGCACTTGCTGGCCTGCTTCCAGGGTCTGGCGGATGGCCTGCTGCAGCGGGCCGCTGATGCCACTGTCCAGCGGCAGGCTTTTCACGTCCAGGCGCAGCATGCGCGGTGGGCGCGCACCGCCGGCGCGCTGGTTCATGCGCAGCAAGGTGTAGCGGCCGGTCTGGGCGTTGTGCAGGGTTTCTAGCGACGGCGTGGCCGAGCCGAGCAGGATTGGGATGTTCTCCTGGTGGGCGCGCACCAGGGCCAGGTCGCGGGCGTGGTAACGCAGGCCTTCCTGCTGTTTATAAGAGCCGTCGTGCTCTTCGTCGATGATGATCAGGCCGGGGTTTTTCATCGGCGTGAACAGTGCCGAGCGGGTGCCGATGATGATGTCGGCCTCGCCATCGCGGGCTGCCAGCCAGGCGTCCAGCCGCTCGCGGTCGCCGACCGCCGAGTGCAGCAAGGCGATGCGGGCGTTGAAGCGTTGCTCGAAGCGCGCCAGGGTCTGCGGGCCGAGGTTGATTTCCGGGATCAGCACCAGCGCCTGTTTGCCGGCCTCCAGTGTTTCGCGGATCAACTGCAGGTAGACCTCGGTCTTGCCGCTGCCGGTAACCCCGGCCAGCAGAAACGCGTTGAAACTGCCAAGGCCCAGGCACACGGCATCGAAGGCGTTGCGCTGCTCTTCGTTGAGGGGCAGTTCGGGCTGCGCCAGCCAGTGCTCGTGGCGCGGCGTCGGCAGGTGGCGGCGTACTTCGACGGTGACCAGTTCCTTGGCCAGCAGCAGGTCGAGGCTGTCCTTGTTCAGGTTGAGCTTGCCCAGCAGGCTGTGGGCCACGCCGTGTGGGTGCTGCGCCAGGGTTTTCAGGGCATCGCGCTGGCGCGGTGCGCGGGCGATGCGGGGGTCATCGTGGCGGGCATCGGCGGCGACGTGCCAGAAGCGTTCCTGGCGCATCTCGGCCAGTTCGCCCTGGCGCAGCAGGGTCGGCAGCGCCCAGCTCAGGGTATCGCCCAGGCTGTGCTGGTAGTACTGGGCCGTCCACAGGCACAGCTTGAGCAGGGCCGGCGGCAGCGGCGACACCGGGTCCAGCAGCGCAATGGCCGGCTTGAGCTTGTCGGCGGGCACTTCGCTTTGGTCGCACACCTCCACCAGCACACCGATCATCTCGCGGCGCCCGAATGGCACACGAATGCGCATGCCAGGTGTGAGGGGCTGGCGCGCCATGCTCGCCGGCGCCCTGTAGTCGAACAGGCGACGCAGCGGGGAGGGCAGGGCAAGGCGCAGGATGACGTCGGACACGCGGAAGGTCTCGCAAGGGCATTTCAAAGACTGGCGAGCCTAGCAGACGACAGTCGGTGCAAGCGACAACTTGCGCTGAGGCTGGGCTCTGGTATTATTCGCCGCCTAATTACGTGCGGTATTCAACAATTGGTGTTGGGTGGCGGCACGCAGCTCGAGGAAGTGACCATGAAAGCAAATATTCATCCGAACTACGAAGTAGTTGCAGTCACCTGCAGCTGCGGCAACAAGTTTGAAAGCCGTTCGACCCTGGGTAGCACCCTGTCGATCGACGTTTGCAACCTGTGCCACCCGTTCTACACCGGTAAGCAGAAAGTCCTGGACACCGGTGGTCGCGTACAGAAGTTTGCCGATCGCTTCGGCATGTTCGGTGCCAAGAAGTAATAATGCGCATGGCGAATCCCTCGGGTTTCGCGCTGTTGCAAAAAAAAGCGCCCCTTGTGGGCGCTTTTTTTGTGGGCGCGATTTGGCATCTTCCTGCCCTGGCGTTCTGCCCGCTGCCGGCCAATCCTCAGCAGGTAGCAGTGCGGCAGGTGGTGGATGGCGATACCTTGCGCCTGACCGATGGCCGCAGTGTGCGCATGATCGGCATCAATGCCCCGGAGATCGGCCGCAAAGGGCGTACCAGCGAGCCCTATGCCGAGGCGGCCAAGCGGCGCTTGCAGGCCCTGGTCAAAGCCAGCGACGGGCGTGTCGGGCTGGTGCCGGGCGTCGAGGGCAAAGACAAATACGGCCGCACACTGGCACACATCTACGGCCGCACTGGCAACAATCTGGAAGCACAACTGCTCAGCGAGGGGCTCGGCTACCGCGTTGCCGTTGCCCCCAATGTGCGCCTGGTGGGGTGCCAGCAATTGGCCGAGCAAGCGGCGCGCAAGGCGGGTGTTGGCCTGTGGCGCAGCTCGCCGGTGCTGCGCGCACGGGATGTCCGGCAGTCTGGGTTCGCTGTCATCGGTGGCCGAATCGAGGCGGTCGAACGTAACCGCGGCGGCGTCTGGCTGAGCCTGGATAGCACCGTGGTGCTGCAGGTTCCCGCTCGTCTGCAACGCAACTTCCCGGCGAGCTTCTTCGATAATCTCAAAGGGCGCCAAGTCGAGGCGCGTGGCTGGGTGCTGGATCGTTCCCGCAAGGGCGGCCTGAAGCCTGGGCAGCGACGCTGGGTGTTGCCATTGACCGATCCGACCATGTTAGAACGCATTTCAGGCTGAAAAGATGTAGACATTTCGGTATTAGATTGTACACACTGTGATTCGTATGCCCCGTGGGTTATAGCGTAAAGTCGTAGGCTAAAGGCCTTGACACAAGTGACCGACCAGTCTTGTGACTCCCCGGCTCTTTGCGTATCCTCGGCGGTCCGTCAGAACAGTAAATAGCGGAATGCCCACCATGTCAGACCTGAAAACCGCCGCTCTCGAATACCACGCTCAACCTCGTCCGGGGAAACTGAGCGTCGAGCTCTCGAAGCCCACCGCCACCGCCCGTGACCTCGCCCTGGCCTACAGCCCAGGTGTTGCAGAACCCGTGCGCGAAATCGGCCGTGATCCAGAGCTGGCCTACAAATACACCGGTAAAGGCAACCTGGTTGCGGTGATTTCGGATGGTACTGCCATCCTCGGTCTGGGTGACCTCGGCCCACTGGCCTCGAAGCCGGTCATGGAAGGCAAGGGTGTTCTGTTCAAACGTTTCGCTGGCATCGACGTATTCGACATCGAAGTCGAGTCGGAAAGCCCGCAAGCTTTCATCGACACCGTTCGCCGCATTTCGATCACCTTCGGTGGCATCAACCTCGAAGACATCAAGGCTCCAGAGTGCTTCGAAATCGAGCGCACCCTGATCGAGCAATGCGACATCCCGGTCTTCCACGATGACCAGCACGGCACCGCGATCGTCACCGCGGCCGGCATGATCAACGCCCTGGAAATCGCCGGCAAGAAGCTGGAAGAAGCCAAGATCGTCTGCCTGGGTGCCGGCGCTGCCGCCATCTCCTGCATGAAGCTGCTGGTCAGCATGGGTGCCAAGGTCGAGAACATCTACATGATCGACCGCAGCGGCGTGATCCACGCTGGCCGCGACGACCTGAACCAGTACAAGGCGCAGTTCGCCCACGCGACCGACAAGCGCACCCTGGCTGACGCCTTGAACGGTGCCGACGTGTTCGTTGGCCTGTCCGGCCCGAACCTGCTGAGCGCAGAAGGCCTGAAGTCGATGGCGGCCAACCCGATCGTGTTCGCGTGCTCGAACCCCGATCCGGAAATCTCCCCAGAGCTGGCTCACGCCACCCGTAACGACGTGATCATGGCCACCGGTCGTTCCGACTACCCGAACCAGGTCAACAACGTACTGGGCTTCCCCTTCATCTTCCGTGGCGCCCTGGACGTACGTGCCAAGCGCATCAACGAAGAAATGAAGATTGCTGCGGCCATCGCCCTGAAAGACCTGGCCAAGTTGCCGGTTCCTAAGGAAGTTTGCGAAGCCTACGGCGTCGAAGGCCTGGAATTCGGCCGTGAGTACATCATTCCGAAGCCTCTGGATGCCCGTCTGATCACCGTTGTTTCCGATGCTGTCGCCAAGGCTGCTATCGAGTCCGGTGTGGCGACCCTGCCGTATCCTAAGCACTACCCGCTGAACAGCGTGGATGAAGTGTTCAACGGCTGATTGCCGTAAGTGACACAAAAAAGCCCCGGCTCGTATGAGCCGGGGCTTTTTATTGTGCGTTTGCCGGCAGCGTAGATCCCTGTAGGAGCGGCCTTGTGTCGCGATGGGCTGCGCAGCGGCCCCAGGATCTCGACAGCAGAAGGTCTCGCAAGGGGCTGCTGCGCAGCCCATCGCGACACAAGGCCGCTCCTACACAGGCGGCGCTAGCCTGTCAGGGGTCAGAACAGGTCCATCGGCGCTGCTTCGTCTGCTGGCAGCGGGCTTCCCGGTGCCGCGCCGTTGCCCAGTTCATCCCCCGACGGTGGCGAATCTTCGGCCTTGAACAACTCGAAGTAGGCGTTCGGCGTGCCCGGCGAGGCCGCGCGGCCGCTGACTGGGTCGACACGCAGGCTGAGGATGCCTTCCGGCTCCGCCGGTACGTGGTTGGGTTTGTCCTTGAGGGCGGCGCCCATGAAACTCATCCAGATCGGCAGCGCCGCAGTACCACCGTACTCGCGGCGGCCCAGGGTCTCGGGCTGGTCGAAGCCGACCCATACCGTGGTCACGTAATCGGCGTTGTAGCCGGAGAACCAGGCATCCTTGGACTCGTTGGTGGTACCGGTCTTGCCGGCCAGGTCGGTGCGGCCCAGGGCCAGCGCACGGCGGCCAGTGCCCCGTTTGATTACATCCTGCAACATGCTGGTGAGGATGTACGTGGTGCGGCCGTCGATGATCTGTTCCGCCACTGCCGGCGTTTGCGGTGCTGGCGTGACCTGACCAAAGGCGGCCGGCGCCTCGCCCGGCATGGCTGCGGTGCTGATCGGCTGTTCTGGCGCGGCAAGGCCTGCCTGGTCCTGGGCGCCTTGCGGCACGCGGGGCGGGTTGGCGGTGAACAGGGTCTCGCCGCTGCGGCTCTCGATGCGGTCGATCAAGTACGGGGTGATCTTGTAGCCGCCGTTGGCAAAGGTGCTCCAGCCCGTGGCGATTTCCATCGGCGTGAGGGTTGCGGTGCCCAGTGCCAGCGACAGGTTGCGCGGCAAGTCCTGCTTGTTGAAGCCGAACTTGGCGATGTAGTCGATGGTGCGGTCGACGCCCATGGCCTGCAGCAGGCGGATCGATACCAGGTTGCGCGACTTGTACAGCGCCTCGCGCATGCGGATCGGGCCGAGGAAGGTGTTGGTGTCGTTCTTCGGCCGCCAGACCTTGTCCAGGTACTCGTCGACGAACACGATCGGTGCATCGTTGACCAGGCTGGCCGCGGTGTAGCCGCTGTCGAGCGCCGCGCTATAGATGAAGGGCTTGAAGCTCGAGCCAGGTTGGCGCTTGGCCTGCATGGCACGGTTGTAGTTGCTTTGCTCGAACGAGAAGCCGCCTACCAGGGCACGAATGGCGCCGTTGTATGGGTCGAGGGTGACCAGCGCGCTTTGTGCGCCCGGCACCTGGCTGAACTTGAGCTTGCCGTCGTCCAGGCGCTGCAGGCGCACCAGGTCACCTACCTGGGCAACATCGGCGGGGCTTTGTGGTGCGCGGCCCTGGGAATTGCTATTGAGGAACGGGCGCGCCCACTTCATGGTGTCCCAGGCGACGGTTTCTTCCTGGCCGCTGCGGGTCAGCACCTTGAGGTCGGTCTTGTCGACCTGGGTGACGATGGCCGGCTCAAGGCCGCCCAGGGTGCGTTGCTTGCTCAGTTCCAGCAGCCAGGCCGCGTGGGTCTTGCCTGGGAAGCGTGCCTCGGGGCCGCGGTAACCGTGGCGTTCATCGTAATCGGAAAGGCCCGTGAGAATGGCTTTGTTGGCCATCTCCTGCATGTCGCTCGGCACGGTGGTGGTGACGCGGAAGCCCTCGGTGTAGGCATCGCTGCCATAACGGCCGACCATCTCGGCGCGGGCCATCTCGGCGACGTACGGGGCATTCACCTCAGGTGTCGGCACGTGATAGCTGGCGTTGAGCGGCTCGGCCAGGGCGGCCTGGTAGCTGGCCTGGTCAATCTTGCCGAGCTTGTACATGCGGCCAAGAATCCAGTCGCGACGCTCTTTTGCGCGCACCGGGTTGGCCAGCGGGTTGAAGCGCGAAGGTGCCTTGGGCAGGCCGGCGATCATCGCCATTTGCGCCAGGCTCACGTCGCGGATCGACTTGCCGTAATAAACCTGTGCGGCGGCATCGATGCCGTACGCCCGGTTGCCCAGGTAGATCTTGTTCACGTACAGCTCAAGGATTTCGTCCTTGGTCAGCTCACGCTCGATCTGCAGGGCCAGCAGAATCTCGTTGGTCTTGCGCGAAAAGCTGCGCTCGCTGGTGAGGAAGAAGTTCTTCGCCACCTGCATGGTGATGGTGCTGCCGCCCGTCTGGATGTGGCCGGTTTTTACCAGCTGAGTCGCGGCGCGCATCAGGCTGCTGGGGTCAACGCCGTAGTGGTTGAGGAAATTGTCGTCCTCGGCTGACAGAAGCGCCTGGATAAATTGTGGGGGGATTTCCGCGAAACGGATCGGCGAGCGGCGCATTTCGCCGAACTCGGCAATCAGCTTGCCGTCGCTGCTGTACACCCTGAGGGGGATCTGCAACTGGATGCTTCTGAGGGACTCGACCGAGGGCAGGCTAGGGCTAAGATACAGAAACGCACCGCTCACACCGAGTACGAGCGCGCTAATGACTGCGACGGAAGACCACCAGAAGAACTTCAGCAGACGTATCAAGGCTTTTGGGCGTCCAGGTTGATAAGTGAATTGCGTACGGGTCCGGCGGACCAAAAACGCTGGGCATTATAAGCATTTTTTCGCCTTGCCGGGTGACCGGCCAGGTGGCCCGTCGAACCGTTTGGCCGCTGGGGCCTAGCGCTGACGCGGGTTTGCGGCATACAGCAAAGGAGCAGCGATGCTTGGACGTTTCGGCATGGATGCCGGTTCACTCTTGGGGGTGGAAATTGCCCCCGACTCCGTTCGGATTGTGCAGCTGCAGCGACGCAAGGGGCGTTGCCAGGTCGCGGCCTGGGCGCACGAGCCGTATGAACCGTACAGTGGGGCTGATTGGGCGAGCGACCCTGCCCGGCTAGTGGCTGCGTTGCGCCGTGCCTGCAGGCGCAGCGGCAGTCGGCAGCGGCGCGTTGCGGTGGCGCTGCCGGCAAATCAGGTGATCTGCAAGGTGTGCCAACTGCCGACGGGCCTGAGTGAAGCCGATATCGAAGCCCAGTTGCTGGCTGATGCGGATCGCCTGTTTCCATTTCCGCTTGATGATCTGGCGCTGGACTTTCAGTTGCTCGGGGCCTCCGAGGCCCAGGCCGATTGCCAGGAGGTCATGGTGGCTGCCTGTCGCCAGCGTGCGCTGGAGCCCGTTGAAGCCCTGCTTGATGCAGCCGGACTGCAGGCTGAGGCGATGGAGGTCGACAGTATCGCGTTGCAGCGGATGTTGCCGCAGGGCGCGCTTGCGGGTTCGGCATTGCTGCGCATCGAAGCGCAAGGCGCGACGCTGCATTGTTGGCGGCAGGGCATGCCCGCGCAGCGCCGCGAAGTGCACCTTGGCCAAGCACTTGGCCAATGGCCGGCGCTTTTGGGCGACGACAGTCAACTGGAATGCGTGCTGGTCGCCGGCAGTTCACCGATCGAGCAAGCGTGGCTGGATAACCTGAGTGCAGAGGTGAAACTACCCTGCCGGCCCCTGCCTTCTATTGCCGGGTTGGAGCCTGGTGGGGGCGAGATGCTCTTGGCATGCGCCTTGGCGCTCGGAGGCATGCAGCCATGATGCGTCTGAACCTTTTGCCCTGGCGCGAGCGGCAGCGCCGGTCGATGCTTCGGCGCTTTCAGTGGATGTTGCTTGGCAGTGCGGCGCTGGCCCTGTGCGCCGTGATGCTGATCGATCAACTGGCACGCCAACGTGCGCAGCAGCAAGGGTTGAACACTGTTAGCCGTCACTCCGCCATTGCGCTGCTGGATGAACAGTTGGAGCAGCACGCTGAAGTGCGTGCCGCCCACGATGCTGCCCAGGCACACGCTGCGGTGTTGGCCAGCCTGCGTGCCGATCAAGGTGTATTCCCCGCGTTGCTTAGCGACCTGGAGGCCGCATTGCCTGCTGGTCTGCAGCTCACTGAACTCACGTTGGTAGGCGGCCGTTTGCAGGTGACCGGCCAGGCCGCGTCCGGTGCCGTGGTCGCTCAGTTCATACGCGACCTTGAGCGGTCCGCGGTACTGCAAGGCCTGGAGCTCAAGCGTGTGAAGCACCTGCCTTCGGGCGAAGAGTTTGTCCTGGCAGCGCGTGTGTCGGCGTTTTGGTCGTGAATGCAGCCTGGTGGGTGAGCTGGCAAGGCATGGCCGAACGTTCCGCTCGCTTCAGGTGGGGCGCTTCAGTCGGTCTGGGTGTGTTGGTACTGGCGCTGGGGTGTGGGCTACGCCTGCCGGAGTTGCGGCACGCCCAAGGGCAAGTGAATGCACAGTATGAGCAGTTGAGCGAGGAACATTCGGCCAAGGCAGCCCAAGTGCGGGAGCTGGCACGCATGCGCGCTGCGCTGGCCGCCACACAGCAGGCGCTGCACGTTGCCCGGTGGCGTCTCGCCGCTGGCGAGGGCATGAGTGACCTGCTCGATTCGCTTGCCGCCTCAGGGCATGAATTTGGCCTGCTGTTCGAGCGGCTCGATGTGCATGAGGCGGTGGAGCAGGCGCACTACCGAACCATCCCCCTCGATGTTCAGGTGGTGGGCCGGTATGCAGCACTGCGCCTGTGGTTGGATGAATGGCTTGGGCAGCTGCGGCTGCTGCGCGTGAGTGACCTGAGCATGAACGAAGTCGATGGGCGGCCTGGATTGTTGCGCGTTCGTCTGAGGGTTCACGCGCATCATGCCGATGCTACGACGCCGGCCGTTGCGTCGTTGGCAGATTTGCCCGCTCGGGCAGCGCCCGTGCCGCCATTGGTCGATCCGTTCTCCGCAGCCCCGGCGAACGTGGCACCTGGCGAATTGGGCCGTGTGCCCTTGGCGCAGCTGGAAATGGTCGGGAGCCTGGCGCAAGGCGGCGCGCATGAAGCGCTGTTGTTGTCTGCAGGCCAGTTGTATCGCGTGCGCCTGGGCGATCGGCTCGGGCGCGATGAGGGTGTTGTGGTGCACATCGACGAGCAGCGGGTCGACGTGCGCGAGCGGTGGTTCGTGGCGCGTGAGTGGCATGAGCGCACAGCCGTACTCACCCTCCGAAAACCCCTGGACCAGGAGGTCATGGACAAGGATGAAAAGGCTATGGATAGCGGCGGCGTTCGTCTTGTCGATCCCGCTGGCGACGGCAGCCCCCACTCGGGGTGAGCCACTGTCGCTGAACTTTCAGGATGTGCAGGTGCGCGCCGTATTGCAGGTGCTGGCAGACCATGCCGGCGTGAACCTGGTTGCCAGCGATTCGGTGCAGGGCAATATCACCTTGCGGCTTCAGGATGTGCCCTGGGAGCAGGCGCTGGATTTGGTGCTGCGCAGCAAGGGCCTGGCCCGGCGTGAAGAGGGCAATGTGCTGCTGGTGGCGCCGGCGGCGGAGCTTGCTGGGCAATCACTCGACGCCCGACTAGGCCAGGCGCTGGATGCGCAATTGCAACCGCTGCAGCGTGAACTGATGCCGATCCACCATGCCGTAGCCTCCGAGCTCGCAGAGCTGTTGCTGGCAACCCTGGCAGACGACGGCATCCTCACTGGGCGAGGCAGTTTGAGCGTTGATGCGCGCACCAATACCCTGGTGGCCTACCAGCCCGCTGACCGCCTTGCCGAGCTGCGCCACCTGGTGGCGCAGCTGGATGTGCCGGTGCGTCAGGTGGCGATCGAGGCACGCATCGTCGAGGCCAATGTCGATTACGAAAAGAGCCTTGGGGTGCGTTGGGGTGGGCCCTTGTACGGTGAGAACGTAAGGCCAGGCAAGGAGCTGTTCGTCGACCTTGGGGTGGAGCGTGCCGGCTCCAGCGTCGGCCTGGGCCTGCTGCGTGGCGGCATCTTGCTAGACCTTGAACTCAGCGCCATGGAAAAGAGCGGCAATGGCGAAATCATCTCGCAGCCCAAGGTGGTCACGGCCGACAAGGAAACGGCCAGGATCCTCAAAGGTACCGAGGTGCCCTACCAGGAAACCAGCAAGAGTGGCGCCACGTCCGTGTCGTTTCGCGAAGCGTCCCTGTCGCTTGAAGTCACCCCGCAGATTACCCCGGACAACAAGGTCATCATGACGGTCAGGGTGACCAAGGACGAGCCTGATTACGTCAATGCCTTGAACAACGTACCGCCGATCCGCAAGAACGAGGTCAATGCCAAGGTTCGCGTGGCGGACGGCGAAACGATCGTTATCGGTGGCGTCTACTCGACCACGCAAAACAATGTGGTCGACAAGGTGCCATTTTTCGGCGATCTGCCGTATGTTGGGCGGCTGTTTCGACGCGATGTATTACAAGAGAAAAAATCCGAGCTGCTGGTCTTCCTGACTCCGCGTATCATGAGTGACCAGGCGATTGCTGTGAGTCGTTGATTCTGTGCGAAATTTGATACTTGTGGGGCCAATGGGCGCTGGTAAAAGCACCATTGGACGCCTATTGGCCAAAGAGCTGCGCCTGCTGTTCAAAGATTCCGACAAGGAAATCGAACTGCGATGCGGCGCCAACATCCCGTGGATCTTCGACAAGGAAGGCGAGCCGGGCTTCCGTGACCGTGAGCAGGCGATGATCGCCGAGCTCTGCGGGCTCGACGGCGTAGTCCTGGCCACCGGCGGTGGCGCGGTAATGCGCGATGCCAACCGACAGGCGTTGCGCCAGGGCGGCCGGGTGATCTACCTGCATGCTTCGGTGGAGCAGCAGGTCGGTCGCACCGCACGTGATCGCAATCGCCCCCTGTTGCGTACCGCCAACCCGGAAGCGACCCTTCGCGCCCTGCTCGAAGCGCGTGATCCGCTCTACCGCGAGATCGCCGACGTGGTCGTTGAAACCGACGAGCGGCCACCGCGCATGGTGGTGATCGATATTCTCGAACGCTTGCAGCAGTTGCCGCCCCGATAAGCCGGGACTATTCTCGGCCTCCAGCGCCGAGGCGAGGTTCAACTTACCGCGTGCGTCGCCCAAGCGGCGCCGCGCCCAAGTACATTGTGGGGATACATGCAGACACTAAAGGTCGACCTGGGCGAGCGTAGCTACCCGATCTACATTGGCGAAGGCCTGCTGGACCAGCCCGAGTTGCTGGCGCCGCACATTGCCGGGCGGCAGGTCGCCATCGTTTCCAACGAAACCGTCGCGCCTCTGTACCTCGAACGCCTGGCCAAGACCCTGGGTGCCTATTCGGTGCTGCCCGTGGTGTTGCCTGACGGCGAAGCCCACAAGAACTGGGAAACGCTGCAATTGATCTTCGATGGCCTGCTCACTGCCCGGCACGACCGTCGCACCACCGTGGTGGCCCTTGGGGGCGGCGTGATCGGCGACATGGCCGGCTTTGCCGCTGCCTGCTACCAGCGCGGCGTCGATTTCATCCAGGTGCCGACCACCCTGTTATCCCAGGTCGACTCCTCGGTCGGCGGCAAGACCGGCATCAACCACCCGCTTGGCAAGAACATGGTCGGTGCCTTTTATCAGCCCAATGCGGTGCTGATCGACACCACCAGCCTCAAGACCCTGCCGGCGCGTGAGCTGTCCGCAGGCTTGGCTGAAGTGATCAAGTACGGCCTGATCTGCGACAAGCCGTTCCTCGCTTGGCTCGAGGACAATATGAAGGCCCTGCGTGCCTTGGACTCCACGGCCCTGACCGAAGCCATCCGCCGTTCCTGCGCAGCCAAGGCTGCGGTGGTCGGTGCCGATGAGCGCGAATCCGGCGTGCGGGCGACCCTGAACCTTGGGCATACCTTCGGCCATGCCATCGAAACCCATATGGGCTACGGCGTCTGGCTGCACGGCGAAGCCGTGTCGGCGGGCACGGTGATGGCCCTGGAAATGTCCATGCGGCTCGGCTGGATCGACCAGGCCGAGCGCGATCGCGGAATCCGCCTGTTGCAGGATGCAGGTTTGCCGGTGGTGCCACCACAGGAAATGACCCCGGCGCATTTCATGGAGCACATGGCGGTCGACAAGAAGGTGCTCGACGGGCGTCTGCGTCTGGTGCTGTTGCGCCAGATGGGCGAGGCCGTGATCACCGACGACTATCCGAAAGAGATTCTTCAGGCCACGCTGTCGGCGGATTACCGCGCGATCGTGGCCCAGCTTTGAGGTTGTGACAGCGCAATGACCAGTTTGCATGCCGATGAGGCCTTTCTCGACCATTACCAGTTGAGCCACGATCCGTTCGCGCCCCGCGTGCCCGGCTTCAAATTCTTCCCGGCACAGCGCAAGCCTGTGCTGGGCCAGCTGCATCACCTGGCCCGTTACAGCCAGCTGATGCTGGTGGTCACCGGCCCCCTGGGCAGCGGCAAGACCTTGCTGCGCCAGGCCCTGGTGGCCAGTACCAACAAGCAATCGGTGCAGAGCGTCGTGGTTTCTGCCCGTGGCGCCAGCGATGCGGCCAGGGTGCTCGCCCAGGTCGCGCAGTCGCTTGAGGTCGCCCAGCCTGAGGTCCAGGCCATACTGTCGAAGGTGGTGCAACTGGCGCTGACCGGGCAGGAAGTGTATTTGCTGGTGGACGATGCGGAACAACTCGACGAGTCGGCACTCCAAGCGTTGCTGGAGCTGGCGGCGGGTGTTCCGGAAGGGCGCCCGCACGTGTTCCTGTTCGGTGAGCCGTCGCTGATCGCCGGGCTGGATGAGCTGAGTATCGAGGAAGAGCGTTTCCACGTTATCGAGCTCGCCCCCTACAGCGAAGAGGAGACCCGCGAGTACCTGGAGCAGCGTCTGGATGGCGCCGGCCGGGGCATCGAGGTGTTCACCCGCGAACAGATCGTCGATATCCATGAACACTCCGACGGTTGGCCTGGCACAATCAACCAGGTCGCCCGTGACACTTTGATCGAAGCCATGATCGCCAGCCGTTCGACGGCCAAGCGACCATCCATGGGGTTGAAAATGCCTAAGAAACATGTGCTCGCGCTGTCCGCTGTGGTTGTGGTCGCCGTTGCTGCCGCGGTTCTCATGCCCAAGAAAGGCGACAAGGCACCTGCCGAGGTGCCGGCTGCCCAGGCTCAATTGCCATTAGGTGAAGGCCAGCCGGGCGCCGCCCAGGCCAATAATGGCAACCCGGCCATCGAGTTCTCCGGCTCGTCGCAGCCGATGCCACTGCCGCTGGTAGGGCAGTCGCAGCCGGTGATGCGCGAACCATTGGCCCAGGCCGCTGGCATGGGGGATGGCGAAGAGGGCAGCCCGGCCGGCAATACCGCGCTGCAGCCTGGCAACCCGCCGACCGTGACCACCATCGCACCGCCGCAAGGCGTGCCTGCCGGCCCGGCACCGACGCTGTCGAAGCCGACTGCCAGTGCACCGGTTCAGCCGGTTGCGCCTGCGCCAAAGCCCGTCGCAACCCAGCCTGCAAAACCGGTTGCACCTGCTAAGCCTGCGCCTGCGCCAACCCAGGTCGCCACAGCCAAGCCAGCTGCCAAGCCTGTCGAGAAGCCTGCGGCTACCGGCAGCAGCGGTGGTGGCTGGTATGCAGGCCAGAAACCGGGCAATTACGTGGTGCAGATCCTCGGCACCAGCTCCGAAGCCTCGGCCCAGGCCTTCGTCAAAGCCCAGGGTGGCGACTATCGCTACTTCAAGAAAAACCTGCAGGGCAAGCCGCTGTATGTCGTGACTTACGGCAGCTTCGCCAACCGTGACGCAGCGGTTGCGGCAATCAAGAACTTGCCAGCGAAGGTCCAGGCTGGTAAACCTTGGCCACGTACCGTCGCCAGCGTCCAACAAGAGCTGGCCACGGCCCGCTGATACCTGCCGGGCGGCACCACCCCGCCGCCCAGTTGCTGAGCGAATTCTAGCTTTCGACTAGCCTGCTGCGCCCGAGCGCGGCAGGCTTTTCTGTCCCAGGCTGCCGGCCACAAGCCTCTCTTGCAGTCATGGCTGAAACGCTTCAGACTCGAGCCAAGCCGCTATCACGGCGCATGGCGCAAAAACATTCAAATTTGCGACATAAATTTTCAATGGTGAGACATGAAAATTTGTGGGCATCGCTGTCGCTGTGCAACAATGGTTTTCCATGACCACCGCAAAAAAGCTGGCGTTTGATCGGCGTGGATGGTAAGTGGTTGTTAAAAAAGAGATTTGCCTCCGTTGAGAGGTGAACCTGGTGAGAAAGTGTCTATGAAAACAGGTCTGTACCATCCCGAAGAATTCAAGGACAACTGTGGTTTTGGCCTGATCGCCCATATGACGGGCGAGCCAAGTCACCACCTTCTGCAAACCGCCATGCAGGCACTGACGTGCATGACCCACCGCGGCGGTATCAACGCCGACGGCAAGACCGGTGACGGTTGCGGTCTGCTCATGCAGAAGCCCGATCAATTCCTGCGGGCCGTGGCCCAGGAACAATTTGCCGTCGAGCTGCCCAAGCAGTACGCCGTCGGCATGGTGTTCTTCAACCAGGACCCGGTCAAAGCAGAAGCCGCCCGCGCCAACATGGACCGCGAGATCCTCGCCGCTGGCCTGAAGCTGGTCGGCTGGCGCAAGGTGCCGATCGACACCCGCGTGCTGGGTCGCCTGGCGCTGGAGCGCCTGCCGCAGATCGAACAGGTGTTCATCGGCGGTGAAGGCCTGAGCGATCAGGAATTCGCCATCAAGCTGTTCAGTGCCCGTCGTCGTTCGTCCGTGGCCAACGCCCACGACACCGACCACTACATCTGCAGCTTCTCGCACAAGACCATCATCTACAAAGGCCTGATGATGCCGCGCGACCTCGCGGCGTTTTATCCAGACCTGGGTGACGAGCGCCTGCAGACCGCGATCTGCGTGTTCCACCAGCGCTTCTCCACCAACACCCTGCCGAAATGGCCGCTGGCGCAGCCGTTCCGGTTCCTCGCCCATAACGGCGAGATCAACACCATCACTGGCAACCGCAACTGGGCCATGGCCCGTCGCACCAAGTTCGCCAATGACCAGATCCCTGACCTCGAAGAACTCGGCCCGCTGGTCAACCGCGTGGGCTCCGACTCGTCGAGCATGGACAACATGCTCGAGCTGATGGTCACCGGCGGCATCGACCTGTTCCGCGGCGTGCGCATGCTGGTACCGCCGGCCTGGCAGAACGTCGAGACCATGGACGCCGACCTGCGCGCCTTCTACGAGTACAACTCCATGCACATGGAGCCGTGGGATGGCCCGGCCGGTATCGTCATGACCGAAGGCCGCCACGCGGTGTGCCTGCTCGACCGTAACGGCCTGCGCCCGGCACGTTGGGTGACCACCACCAATGGCTACATCACCATTGCGTCGGAAATCGGCGTATGGGACTACAAGCCTGAAGACGTCATTGCCAAGGGCCGTGTCGGCCCGGGCCAGATCTTCGCCGTGGACACCGAAACCGGCCAGATCCTCGACACCGACGCCATCGACAACCGTCTGAAGTCGCGCCATCCGTACAAGCGCTGGCTGCGTCAGCACGCCACGCGTATCCAGGCGACCTTGACCGACGACCAGGGCGCGGCCAGCTACGATGCTGACCAGCTCAAGCAATACATGAAGATGTTCCAGGTCACCTTCGAAGAGCGTGACCAGGTGCTGCGCCCGCTGGGTGAGCAGGGCCAGGAAGCGGTCGGCTCGATGGGTGACGACACGCCGATGGCTGTGTTGTCGCAGCGCGTGCGTTCTCCGTATGACTTCTTCCGCCAGCAGTTTGCGCAGGTCACCAACCCGCCGATCGACCCGCTGCGCGAAGCGATCGTCATGTCGCTGGAGATCTGCCTGGGCGCCGAGCGCAACATCTTCCAGGAGTCCCCGGAGCACGCCTCGCGGGTCATCCTCAGCTCGCCGGTCATCTCGCCTGCCAAGTGGCGCTCGCTGATGAACCTGGAGCGTGAAGGCTTCGACCGCCAACTGATCGACCTCAACTACGAGCAAAGCGTCGGCCTGGAAGCGGCCATCCGCAACATCGCCGACCAAGCCGAAGAAGCGGTGCGCAGTGGCAAGACTCAGCTGGTGCTGAGCGACCGTTACATCGCCCCGGGCAAGTTGCCGGTGCACGCTTCGCTCGCCGTGGGTGCCGTACACCACCGCCTGACCGAGCAGGGCCTGCGGTGCGACAGCAACATTCTGGTCGAAACCGCTACCGCCCGTGACCCGCACCACTTCGCTGTGCTGCTGGGCTTCGGTGCCTCGGCCGTCTACCCGTACCTGGCGTACGAAGTGCTGGCCGACCTGATCCGTACCGGCGAAGTGCTGGGCGATCTGGACGAGGTGTTCAAGTATTACCGCAAAGGCATCTCCAAGGGCCTGCTGAAGATCCTGTCGAAGATGGGCATCTCCACCATCGCTTCGTACCGGGGTGCGCAGCTGTTCGAAGCCATCGGTCTGGCCGAGGAAGTAGTCGGCCTGAGCTTCAAGGGCGTGTCGAGCCGCATCAAGGGTGCGCGTTTCGAAGACCTGGAAAGCGACCAGAAGCTGCTCGCCGCCGAAGCCTGGAGCGCGCGCAAGCCTATCCAGCAAGGTGGCCTGCTCAAATTCGTCCACGGTGGCGAATACCACGCCTACAACCCGGATGTGGTCAACACCCTGCAGGCGGCTGTGCAGCAGGGCGACTACGCCAAGTTCAAGGAATACACCTCGCTGGTCGACCAGCGCCCGGTGTCGATGATCCGCGACCTGCTCAAGGTCAAAGTGGCCGACCAGCCGCTGGCGATCGAGCAGATCGAACCGTTGGAGGCCATCCTCAAGCGCTTCGATTCCGCCGGTATCTCGCTGGGCGCTTTGTCGCCAGAAGCCCACGAGGCGCTGGCCGAGGCCATGAACCGCCTGGGCGCGCGTTCCAACTCGGGCGAGGGCGGTGAAGACCCGTCGCGCTACGGCACCGTGCGCAGCTCCAAGATCAAGCAGGTGGCCACCGGCCGCTTTGGCGTGACCCCGGAATACCTGGTCAACGCCGAAGTGCTGCAGATCAAGGTAGCCCAGGGCGCCAAGCCGGGTGAGGGCGGCCAGTTGCCAGGCGGCAAGGTCAACGGCCTGATCGCCAAGCTGCGCTACGCGGTACCGGGCGTGACCCTGATCTCGCCACCGCCGCACCACGATATCTACTCGATCGAAGACCTGGCCCAGCTGATCTACGACCTCAAGCAGGTCAACCCGCAGGCGCTGGTCTCGGTCAAGCTGGTCGCCGAAGCAGGCGTGGGTACCATCGCCGCCGGCGTGGCCAAGGCCTACGCCGACCTGATTACCATCTCGGGCTACGACGGCGGTACCGGTGCTTCGCCACTGACCTCCATCAAGTACGCGGGCGCGCCGTGGGAGCTCGGCCTTGCCGAAACCCACCAGACCCTGCGCGGCAACGACCTGCGCGGCAAAGTGCGGGTGCAGACCGACGGTGGCCTGAAAACCGGCCTCGACGTGATCAAGGCGGCCATTCTCGGCGCCGAGAGCTTCGGCTTCGGCACCGCGCCGATGATCGCCCTGGGCTGCAAATACCTGCGTATTTGCCACCTGAACAACTGCGCCACCGGCGTCGCCACCCAGAACGACAAGCTGCGCAAGGACCACTACATCGGCACCGTCGACATGGTGATCAACTTCTTCACCTTCGTCGCCGAAGAGACCCGCGAGTGGCTGGCCAAACTGGGTGTGCGTAGCCTGGGCGAGCTGATCGGCCGCACCGACCTGCTCGACATCCTGCCAGGCGACACCGAGCGCCAGCAGTACCTGGACCTGTCGCCGCTGCTGGGCAGTTCGCACATTCCGGCGGACAAGCCGCAGTTCTGCGAAGTCGACAAGAACCCGCCGTTCGACAAGGGCGAGCTGGCCGAGAAGATGGTCGAAATGGCCATGCCGGCGATCCGCGACCAGTCCGGTGGCGAGTTCAGCCTCGACATCTGCAACTGTGACCGCTCCATCGGTGCACGCATCTCGGGTGAGATCGCCCGCTTGCACGGCAACCAGGGCATGGCCGCCGCGCCGATCACCTTCCGCTTCAAGGGGACTGCGGGCCAGAGCTTCGGCGTGTGGAACGCCGGTGGCCTGAACCTGCACCTCGAAGGCGACGCCAACGACTACGTCGGCAAAGGCATGACCGGTGGCAAGGTCACCATCGTGCCACCTGCCGGCAGCCCGTTCGAAACCCAGCACAGCGCCATCGTCGGCAACACCTGCCTGTACGGTGCCACTGGCGGCAAGCTGTTCGCCGCCGGTACCGCGGGCGAGCGCTTCGCTGTGCGTAACTCTGGCGCCCACGCTGTTGTCGAGGGCACTGGCGATCACTGCTGTGAATACATGACCGGCGGCTTTGTCTGCGTCCTGGGCAAGACCGGTTACAACTTCGGCTCTGGCATGACCGGCGGCTTCGCCTACGTGCTCGACATGGACAACAGCTTCGTCGACAAGCTCAACCATGAACTGGTGGAAATCCAGCGCATCAGTGGTGAAGCGATGGAGGCGTACCGCAGCCACCTGGCGCGCGTCCTTGGCGAATACGTGGACGAGACCGGCAGCGAGTGGGGGCGTGAGCTCTTCGAGAACCTGGACGACTACGTGCGGCGCTTCTGGCTGGTCAAGCCGAAGGCGGCCAACCTCAAGCAACTGCTGTCCAGCACCCGTGCCAACCCGCAGTAACAACAGCTGCAAGTGGCAAGCCTCAAGCTGCGAGTAAACGCAGTGCGAGGTTTGCCGGACCCAAGTGATCGACTTGCAGCTTGCGGCTTGTAGCTTGCGACTGCGGTAAAGAGGTTTTGAAAAATGGTTGAACGTCTGAGCAACGACTTCCAGTTCATCGAAGTGGGGCGTAAAGACCCAAAGAAAAAGCTGCTGCGCCAGCGCAAGAAAGAGTTCGTCGAGATCTACGAACCCTTCAAGCCGCAGCAGTCCGTGGAGCAGGCGCACCGTTGCCTGGGCTGCGGTAACCCGTATTGCGAATGGAAGTGCCCGGTGCACAACTTCATCCCCAACTGGTTGAAGCTGGTGTCCGAGGGCAACATCCTGGCGGCGGCAGAGCTGTCGCACCAAACCAACACCCTGCCTGAAGTGTGCGGCCGTGTTTGTCCGCAGGACCGCCTGTGCGAGGGTGCCTGCACCCTGAACGACGGTTTTGGCGCGGTGACCATCGGCTCGGTGGAGAAGTACATCACCGACACCGCTTTCGCCATGGGCTGGCGCCCAGACATGTCCAAGGTCAAGCCGACTGGCAAGCGTGTCGCCATCATCGGTGCCGGCCCGGCGGGCCTGGGCTGTGCCGACGTGCTGGTGCGCGCCGGCGTGACCCCGGTGGTGTTCGACAAGAACCCGGAAATCGGTGGCCTGCTGACCTTCGGTATCCCCGAGTTCAAGCTGGAAAAGACCGTGCTGAGCAACCGCCGCGAAGTCTTCACCGGCATGGGCATCGAGTTCCGCCTGAACACCGAGGTGGGCACCGACATCACCATGGAGCAGCTGCTGGCCGAGTACGACGCAGTGTTCATGGGCATGGGCACCTACACCTACATGAAGGGCGGCTTCCCGGGCGAGGACCTGCCGGGCGTGCATGACGCGCTGGACTTCCTGATCGCCAACGTCAACCGCAACCTGGGCTTCGAGAAATCGCCGGAAGACTTCGTCGACATGCAGGGCAAGAAGGTCGTGGTGCTGGGCGGTGGTGACACCGCGATGGACTGCAACCGCACCTCGATCCGCCAGGGCGCCAAGTCGGTGACCTGTGCTTATCGTCGTGACGAGGCCAACATGCCGGGTTCGCGCAAAGAGGTGAAGAACGCCAAGGAAGAGGGCGTGAAGTTCCTCTACAACCGCCAGCCGATAGCCATTGTCGGTGAAGACAAGGTCGAAGGCGTGAAGGTGGTCGAGACCCGTCTCGGCGAGCCGGACGCCCGTGGCCGCCGCAGCCCTGAGCCGATCCCGGGTTCTGAAGAGATCCTGCCGGCCGATGCCGTGGTGATCGCCTTCGGTTTCCGCCCGAGCCCGGCGCCGTGGTTCGAGCAGCATGGTATCCAGATGGACAGCCAGGGCCGCGTTGTTGCGCCGGAAAAGGGCAAGTTCAAGCACCAGACCAGCAACCCCAAAATCTTTGCGGGCGGCGACATGGTGCGGGGTTCGGATTTGGTGGTAACGGCCATTTTCGAAGGCCGCACGGCCGCTGAAGGTATCCTGGATTACCTGGAAGTCTGATTGAATGCTGGGGCTGCTTCGCAGCCCTTTCGCGACACAAGGCCGCTCCTACAGGGAATCGCGTTTCCGGTGTAGGAGCGGCCTTGTGTCGCGAAAGGGCCGCGAAGCGGCCCCAGGTTCCTCCAGGCTGTAGCGTTTTGTATACAAAATTGCTTGATCCAAGGCACCCAATAGACAAAACGCATGGCCTTGGCCGTGCCTTTTGTGCTGGCGTCTGAGAAAATGCCCGCACTTTTTTGCCGGATGCCGACATGACTGCCCTGAAGAACGATCGTTTCCTGCGTGCACTGCTCAAGCAACCCGTAGACGTCACCCCGGTCTGGATGATGCGCCAGGCTGGCCGTTACCTGCCGGAGTACCGCGCCAGCCGTGCCAAGGCCGGTGACTTCATGAGCCTGTGCATGAACCCGCAGTTCGCCTGCGAGGTCACCCTGCAGCCGCTGGACCGCTACCCACTGGACGCGGCGATCTTGTTCTCGGACATCCTCACCATCCCCGATGCCATGGGCCTTGGCCTGTACTTCGAAACCGGCGAAGGCCCGCGCTTCAAGAAAGTCATCAGCACCCCGGCCGACATCGAGGCACTGCCGATCCCTGATCCGCAGAAGGACTTGGGCTATGTGATGGACGCCGTCAGCACCATCCGTCGCGAGCTCAACGGCCGTGTCCCGCTGATTGGCTTCTCGGGCAGCCCATGGACCCTGGCCACTTACATGGTCGAAGGCGGTTCGTCCAAGGACTTCCGCAAGACCAAGGCCATGGCCTACGACAACCCGCAAGCCCTGCACCTGTTGCTGGACAAGCTGGCCCAGTCGGTCACCAGCTACCTCAACGGCCAGATCCTGGCCGGTGCCCAGGCTGTGCAGATCTTCGACACCTGGGGCGGCAACCTGTCGGCGGCGGCCTACCAGGAGTTCTCGCTGGCCTACATGCGCAAGATCGTCAGCGGGCTGATCCGCGAGCACGACGGGCGCAAGGTGCCGGTCATTCTGTTCACCAAAAACGGCGGCATGTGGCTGGAAAGCATCGCCGAAGCCGGTGCCGATGCACTGGGCCTGGACTGGACCTGCGAGATCGGCGATGCGCGCCGCCGTGTCGGTGACAAGGTTGCGCTGCAGGGCAACATGGACCCAACCGTGCTGTACGCCAAGCCCGAAGCCATCCGCAAGGAAGTGGCGCGTATTCTGGCCAGCTACGGCAAGGGCACCGGCCATGTGTTCAACCTCGGCCACGGTATTACCCCGGAAGTCGACCCAGAGCACGCCGGTGCGTTCATCAACGCCGTGCACGAGTTGTCGGCGCAATACCACCAGTGATTTGATGCACTGCACAAAAAACCCGGCCTTGATGCCGGGTTTTTTGTATTAAGTTTGAATTCAGCGATCGTCGTTAATCTGGTCCCATCGAAACCGAAACAGGACCTGATCTTATGAAAGCCCGTTACCTCGCCCTGATCCTCGCCCCTTTGTTCAGCACCGCCGCACTGGCAGCGGGCTACACCGGCCCGGGCGCCCAGCCGGTGACCACCGTGGCCGCTGCCAAGGACGCCGCCGATGACACGCCGGTGGTGCTGGAGGGGTATGTGACCAAGAAGATCAACAACGACGATAAGTACGAGTTCAAGGACAACAACGGCACGATTACCGTCGAGATCGACAATGAAGACTTGCCGGCTACTCCGTTCAATGAAAAGACCAAGGTCAAAATCACCGGTGAGGTGGAAAAACACCTGATGAGCCGGGAAGTGGATGTCGACCTGGTAGAAATTGTTAACTGAATCAGCAAGAGCAAACTGACTAGTTCGCTAGCTTATTCCTACATATCGGTGCCGGACGCGTCTTTAGACTTTGGTACGTCTGTCGGGAGTTGCCGCTCCTGACCGCTCATCCAAGCGTCCGGAGTGCCCGATGAATACAAGAAAAAACCTGCGTAAATTAGTTGCCAGTAGTGCCTGGGTGGCTATTGCTGGGGCTGGCCTGCATGTGCAACTGGCCAATGCCCATGGCTATACCTCTAACCCACCCTCCCGCGCGTACGCCTGTCAATCGGGCTTGAACAGTGGCTGTGGTCCAGCCATGTACGAGCCGCAATCTGTCGGTGAAGGGCCTAAAGGCTTCCCGCAACGCGGGCCCGCCGACGGTAAGATTGCGAGTGGTGAGCTCACCAGTTTTGCCCTGCTCGATGAGCAAACGGCCGGCCGTTGGCATTTGACGCCCATTCGAGATAGGCAAGTCGCGTTCGACTGGTACTACGCAGTTGGGCATAAAACCACTAAGTGGGAATACTTCATCACCAAACCCAACTGGAATCCGAACGTGGCGTTGAGCCGCGAGGCATTCGAGTTAACGCCATTCTGCGAGGTCGATGGCCAAGGCAAACCTGCTCGGGGAGAAGGCCAGCCCATGACAGGCCCGGCCCTTGAAAAGCATCAGTGCACGCTGCCGGCTGACCGCACCGGGCATCACGTTATTCTGGGTCTCTGGACCATTGACGATACCGCAGCTGCTTTCCATGACGTCATGGACGTGGATATCCAGGCCGAGGGCGGACCCGCGCCAGAATGGCCGCACGTAGGCAGCATCAATCCAAATCGGCACTTGCAGGTCGGCGACAAGGTCAAGGCCCGAGCCTTCGTGGGTACGTCGGAAAGCCCGCAGTACAGCGTCAGCATTGACATTGAACATGCCGAGGAGGCCAAAAAGGATAACTGGTCGCTCAAGCTCGCCAAGCGCATCAATGAGACTCAGAACCTAGTACAAGCCGGCCGAATCGGTAGCGAAGGCATCATCAAGCCGATGCCGGGCATCAATAACATCTATGCCAAACCAGAAACCGAAATCACGAGCTATCAACTGGAGATCGAAGGGACACCGGTGGACGATAGCTACCTTCACCTGCATGGCCTCAAGCCTGACTATACCCTGACCGACGGCAAGACCATCCTGGACTTCACCGTCATGACCAACCGTCAGTTGCAGCTCACTACTCGCCTGTTTGACGCCGCCAATCAGCAGGTCGGCTTCGTTGAGCAGGACGTCGATGCCACTACCAGCCCAGTTGCAGTACCGGTCGAAAGTACCGCAGGCGAGCACCTGCTCAAGGTCGTAGGCGTCAACAAAAGCGGTCGCGTACTGCTGCAGGAAGAGCGCACGGTCCAGTTGAAAGCCGCAGGCAGCGAAGGCTACGACTTCGAATTTCCGCAGTCGATCGCCAGCTATAAAGCCGGCACGCGGGTCCTGCAGCCCAAGACCGGCGACGTCTTTGAATGCAAGCCGTTCCCCTACGAAGGCTGGTGCAAGACCTATTCGGAAAGTGCCACGCAGTATGAGCCTGGTGTAGGCAGCCACTGGCAAGACGCCTGGATCAAGCGATAAAGGAGTTGGCCCTGGCAGCCCGTGATGGGCTGCCAGGCCAGCCTGGGTACTTTCAATGCATGAACACAAGTATTGCTGGCAGCAGGTGCTGTTGCACTGGGTCTCTGCCGTGGTGATCGTCTGGGCGCTGGTCAGTGGCTTTTACGTTGCAATTTTCGATGTTGAGCCCACTACTGCCAGCCTCATTGGCTTCGTCAACGTCAGCCTGACGACCCTTTTCATTCCCCTGTTCCTGGTGCGCTGGCTGGTTCGCTTGTTTAAACCCAGGCCAGGCGCTGTACATGATGACCCCGCCGGGCAGTTGATCGCCCACCTGGTTCATGAAGGCCTTTATTGGGTGACGGCCGTGGTGCTGTTGTCCGGCGTGCTGATGATGGACGGGCCAATCGACGTATTTGGCTGGTTTACCTTGGCCCCCCTGTTGAGCGATTGGTTCTGGCTGGCCGCGTGGTCGAAGCTGCACATCGTGGCGAGTTCTCTGTTGGCACTGGGCGTGTTGCTGCACGTTGGTGCAGTGGTTTTCCATGAGCTCAGCGGGCGACGCGTATTGCGTCGGATGTTGCCTTGAACCCATGAAACGCTCTTCCTATCTGCCCTGGATTGCAATGCTGCTGGTGGCTGTGGTCATCCTGGGCGTGCGTGAAATGGCGCGCCCAGGTATCGACGCATCTGCTGTGCAGGCACACGCGACCACTGCGCCACCTGCACCGGAGCAGCCCCTGTCCACTGCAGCGCTGGCGCTGGCATTTGGTTTCAGTGCACCTGGCCAGCAGTCCTCGAACCAAGCCGGCATCGTGCTCAAGGCGTGCTTTGTTTCCAGCCGCGGCGATGCCTGGGCGCTGGTGGCTAGCCGCGAGGGCGAAGGCGTGCACCGGGTTGGCGACAGGCTTGCGGGCGGCAGTGTGCTAAGGCGCATCGGTGTGCGTTCCATCACGCTCTGGGTCGATGGCCGTGAGGAAGTCGTAACGCTGTCTGGCACTCACACCACGCTCTTCCACCCCACTGGTAACACGGCCACCCCCGGCCGTGTCGCTGCTGATTCACCCCGCTTGTTGCGGGAGGTGCAATGACTTTCAAACGATACCTGCGCGTTGCGACGTTCGGTGCCTGCATGACCCTGGCCAGCCCGCTGATCTTGGCTGATGAGCCTACCTGGCAGTTGGCAATGAGCGACGCCGATGTGCGTGATGTGGTGCGCGAGGTAGGGGCGATCCTCGACCAGACGATCGTGCTCGACCCGCGTGTTCAAGGCCGTATCACGGTACTGTCCAATCAAGCGCATGACCGCGAGGGCATTCGACGGCTGTTTTACTCCGTGCTCAATGCCCAAGGTTTTGCTGCAGTCAACGACGGTGATCGGCTGTTGGTGCTGCCGGCCAGTGAAGCCAAGGCCTGGGCCAACCAACAGGTCGATGCGATCCCTTCGGCATTCACCACACGGGTATTCACCCTCTCCGGCAGCATTGCCGCTGACCTGGCCGGGCTGCTGCGGCCGTTGGTATCGAGCAACGGTTACATCGGCCCGTCCAGTTCAGCCAATGCCCTGGTGGTTACCGATTCGGCTGCCAACCTCGATCGCCTGCAAGCCCTGGTTGTGCAACTCGACAGCGGCCAGCGGCACGACTACGAACTGGTGACCCTGCGCACCGCCCAGGCCAGTGACGTGCTGCCGGTGGTCGAAGCGTCTGCGGGCGGCCCGGACAGCGGTGTTCGGGTGCTGCTCGACCCGCGTGGCAATCGTCTGTTGATTCTCGGCCCGGCAAAGGCTCGCCAACGCCTGGCGCAACTGACCAACGACCTCGATGCCCCTGCGCCTGCGTCATCGCAAAACTGGCGGGTGGTGCGTCTTCAGCATGGCAACGCCGAGCAATTGGCCGAGGTGCTGGGTGAAGTCGGCAAGCGCCTGGATGGCAAGGCGGGCACGGAAAGCTTGGGCCAGCCGCTGGCGGCAGGGGCCATGGTCAAAGCCGATACCAGCCAGAATGCGTTGGTGCTGTTAGGCGAGCCTCAGACCTTGGGCAGCGTGGTACAGATTATCCAGCAGCTGGATCAGCCTCGTGCGCAGGTGTTGATACATGCGGCAATCGTCGAAGTCAGTGGCGACATCAACGAAGCCTTGGGGCTGCAATGGGGCGTCGATACCGGGAGCGTGAAGGGCGGGGTGACCTTCCCTGACAGCGGTACTTCATTGGCGAACCTGTTGGGGCCGGAGAAGGCCTTGCCCAGCGGCGCGGCGCTGGCGATAGGCTCCGACCGCTTCGGGCTGCTGGTCTCCGCGCTGGCCAGCAATAGCCGGAGCAATCTGCTCTCAACCCCAAGCCTGCTGACCCTGGACAACCAGGAGGCACACATCCTGGTGGGCCAGAACGTGCCCTTCAAGACCGGCTCCTACACCACAGCGGGCAGCGGCGCGGACAACCCGTTCACCACCGTCGAACGCAAGGACATCGGCATCAGCCTGAAGGTCCGCCCGCACATCAATGAAGGCCGCAGCCTGCGCCTGGAAGTCGAGCAGGAAAGCTCCGAACTGGCGCCGAGCACGGTCGAGGGTGACCTGATCACCAACAAGCGAACGCTCAAGAGCACCATCCTCGCCGCCGATGGCGAGATCATCGTGATTGGCGGTTTGATCAAGGACAGCATACGTACCGAGCAGCGTGGTGTCCCTCTGCTTAGCCGCATACCGTGGGTGGGCGGGTTGTTTCGCTGGACCCGGGACACCCAGGAAAAGACCAACCTGATGGTATTCCTGCGGCCAACCATTTTGCGTGGTGAGGCTGAGCTGATCGAAGCAGGGCGCCGGGCGTATGACGACGTGCGCGCAGCCGACCCTTCGAACGTGCCGCAAGACCCTCAGCGCCTGTTCGATGTCCGCCGCCTGCCCACTGTCGAGGAGGCCGGCTTGTGAGTGAGTTGTTGCCGTTCCACTTCGCCCGGCGCCACGGCGTCCTCCTGGCCCAACAGGCCGCCAAGCCCGCTTTGCTGATGCGCGATAACGCATCGCTGGATGCGCTGTCAGAGGCGTTGCGCCTGGTGGGCAACCACTGGCCGTTGCGCCTGGTGGATGAAGGCGAGTTTGCCGCGCAGCTCGCCCTTTGCTACGGCGGCGCGCAGGATGCGGCGCAGACGGTGATCCAGAGGCTCGACCAGCAAATCGACCTGACCCGCCTGGCTGAGGCGTTGCCGCAGACCAGCGACCTGCTCGATCAACAGGACGACGCGCCGATCATCCGCTTGCTCAATGCGTTGCTCAGCGAAGCCGTCAGGTCGCGCGCCTCGGACATTCACCTGGAAACCTTCGAGCAGCAGTTGCGCGTGCGCATGCGCATCGATGGGGTCCTGCGTGAAGTGCTGACGCCACCAAGGGCGCTGGCCGCGTTGCTGGTATCGCGAATCAAGGTCATGGCTCGCCTGGACATTGCCGAAAAGCGTGTGCCGCAGGACGGTCGCATAAGCCTGCGCCTGGCAGGCCATGAAGTGGATGTGCGGGTGTCGACCTTACCCGCTGCCCATGGTGAGCGGGTAGTGCTGCGCTTGCTGGACAAACAGGCGGTGCGCCTGGACGTGGAACACATGCAGATGCAGGCGTCGGTGCGCCGTGGGTTTTTGGGCATGCTGGAAAAACCCCACGGCATTTTCCTGGTGACCGGGCCGACCGGCTCCGGCAAGACCACCACGCTTTACACGGCGCTCTCGGTGCTCAACCAGACGTCGCGCAACATCCTCACCGTCGAGGACCCCATCGAATATCACCTGCCCGGCATCGGCCAGACGCAGGTCAACACCAAGGTCCAGATGACCTTTTCTCGCGGGTTGCGGGCCATTCTTCGCCAGGACCCGGACGTGGTCATGGTGGGTGAGATCCGCGACCGGGAAACCGCCGATATCGCCGTGCAGGCCTCGCTGACAGGGCACCTGGTGCTCTCGACCCTGCACACCAACAGTGCCCTGGGGGCCATTACCCGTTTGGCGGACATGGGCGTGGATACCTGCCTGCTGGCGTCTTCCCTTGCCGGTGTCATGGCCCAGCGGCTGGTGCGGGTGCTGTGCCCGCACTGCAAGGTCGCCTACGCAGTGGACGACGCTACGGCGAATGCCCTGGGCAACCCCGCGACGTTACCCACGCAACTGTATAAGGCCGCAGGGTGTATTGAGTGCCAGTTGGGCTACAGCGGGCGCGTGGCCTTGCACGAGATGGTCGTGGTCAACCCCGCACTGGCTCAGGCCATTCACGGGCGTGCCTCGCAGGCGCACATGCGTGAGCTGATCCGCAGCGATACGCCGAGCCTGTTCCAGCATGGCGTCGAGCGTGTGTGCCTTGGCCAGACCAGCGTCGAGGAACTGCTGCGCGTGACGGGCCAGGACTGAGCATGGCCGTTTTTCGTTAACAAGCCCAGAGCGCTGCCGGCGCCCGCCAGCGCGGCATGTTGGACGCCACCAGTGCGCGCCAGGCGCGGCAGCAATTGCGTGAGCAGGGGCTGGTGGTCTTGACGATTGAGGCGCAACGGCGATCGCCCTTTGCGTCCGTGCGCAGCAGCAACCGCTTGAACCTCGCGCGTCGTTGCCTGTTGACCCGGCAACTGGCGACCTTGCTGCAGGCGGGCATGCCGTTGACCGAGGCCCTGCACGCAGTAGCGGTGCAGAAGCACCAGCGTCAAGTCAGGCAGGTAATGCTAGGCGTGGCCGAGCGTGTGGCCGAAGGCAATACCTTGGCCGACGCGCTGGCGCGCTACCCCTCGGCCTTCCCGGTGGTGTATCGCGCAACGGTCGCGGCAGCCGAGCGTTCGGGTGACCTGGCCGGTGTGCTCGAACGCCTGGCCGGGCATGGCGAGAACCAGCAGGCCCTGCGCCAGAAAGTCCAGCTGGCGATGGTCTACCCGCTGATCCTGATGATCGTATCGCTGCTGGTCGTAGGGTTTCTGCTGGGCTACGTGGTGCCTGACGTGGTGCAGGCGTTTGCCCGCGACCATGCCCAACTGCCCCTGGCAACTCAAGTACTGATCGCCCTCAGCGATGCGACCGGCCGCTACGGCCTGCTGGCCGTGGTGCTGTTGTTGGTGCTTGCGGCGGTGATTGCCCTGGCGCTTCGTGCGCCAGCAAGGCGGCGGCATTGGCATGCGATTGCGCTGCGCCTGCCGGGTTTTGCGGAGCTGGTCCGCACCAGTGACGCCGCGCGTTTCGTCAGCACCCTGGCGATTCTGGGCAGAAGCGGCGTGGTGCTGGTCGAGGCCATGAGCATCGGCGCCGGGGTGGTCGGCAACCTGGTGTTGCGTGAGCGTTTGCAAACGGCCGCCCGCGAGGTCGCCGAAGGCGCGTCCCTGGCCAGCAGCCTGGCGCGCAGCGAGGCATTGCCTGCACTGATGCTGCACATGATCGCCAGCGGCGAACGGGCAGGCGAACTTGAAAGCATGCTCGAACGCGCCGCCGACCTTCAGGAAAAACAACTCGCCGGGCGGATCTCGCTTCTGGTGAGCCTGTGTGAGCCGCTGATGCTGCTGATGATGGGTGGCATCGTGCTGTTCATCGTGTTGGCCATCCTGCTGCCCATTCTCAACCTCAATCAACTGGTCAACTGACATGCCCCTTGGCTCTACACGGCGTTTGCAACGCGGCTTCACACTTATCGAAATCATGGTCGTGGTCATCATCCTGGGCGTACTGGGGGCGCTGGTGCTGCCCAATGTCATGAGCCGCCCGGATCACGCCAAGCTCACGGCAGCGCGCACCGATATACAGTCCATCTCCACTGCGCTGGAAATCTACCGCCTGGACAACGGGCGCTACCCGACCACAGCCCAAGGCCTGCAAGCGCTGGTCAAACGCCCGACCGTGGCCCCGCTGCCACGCCAGTGGAATACGCAAGGCTACCTCAAGACTGCTGCGTCCGACCCTTGGGGTGCCCCCTATCAGTACGCCAACCCCGGCACGCGCTCCGGACAGGGCTATGACCTGTACTCGCTGGGCGCTGACAGCCAACCGGGCGGCGAAGACAGGGATGCGGATATCGGAAACTGGGCCGAATGACATTGCGCCGCTCGCGGGGCTTTACCTTGCTTGAACTGTTGCTGGTGATGCTGCTGGCAGGCATTGCTTTGGGCATGGCAGGGCTGGCGGGTGGGGGGGATCGGCAACGGCTGGCCTATCGAGAAGCCGGCCTGCTCCTGCAAGTGGTGCAGCATGCCAGGCAGCAAGCGGTGCTCGAAGGGCAAGCACTGGGGCTACGCATCGATCCCCATGGCTACCAATTGATGCTGCGCGCGGGGCAGGTGTGGGCGGCGGCGGGCCAGCGGCGCGCCATCGAGCTGGACCTGCAGTTGGAAATCGACGGCGTGGCGGTGGTGCTTCACGGGGCAGCCAGCGGCGCGCAACTGGTATTTGCCAGCACCGATGAATACACCCCGTTTTCATTGCACTTTCATGAGGCGGGCGTGCGCCTTGCCTCCCTCACGAGCGATGGCCTCAATGACCCCTGGCTCGAACGCTGAACGCGGTTTCACCCTGTTGGAAGTGCTGGTGGCATTGTCGGTGTTCGCCGTGCTGGCCGCGGCAGTGACCTCTGCCACCCAGCATGTGCTGGCGCAGTCGCAGGGGGGGCGTGATCGCTTGTTCGCCAGCTGGATCGCCGACAATCACTTGACCGAATTACGCTTGCAGGCGCCATCGGCTGTTGGGCGTCGCACCCTGGAAGTCAGTTTCGACCAGCGCAGTTGGGTCGTGGCCGAGTCGAGGCGGCGCCTGGCTCAAGCGGCTCTTGTCGAAGTTGACGTGCGCGTGGGCCTGGCCGCTGATCCGCAGCCCCTGCAGCTGGCCACGGGCTGGCTGGAGGCTGGCGATGCCACGCAGTGACGGTGCCCGTGGCCAGCAGGGTTTTACCTTGCTGGAGCTGCTGTTGGCGCTGGCCATCTTTGCCTTGCTGGCGACCGGCAGCAGCCTGCTGCTGGACGCACTGGTGCGGGCCGATAGCGTACGTCAGGCGCAAGCCGATGAACTACGGGCCTTGGGCCGGGCCATGAGTGTGCTGCAGCGTGATGCCCTGCAGAGCTACTGGCCTGCGCCAAAGAGCAGGCGCGCAGGTTACAGCGTGCAGCTGGAACAGCAGCGGGTAGGCTGGCTGCTAGGGGCTGAGCGCGATAGCCAGCCGTTGCCACGCAGCGACCTGAGAGTGGTCGAGTACTGGCTGGCGGACGGCGTGCTGTGGCGTCAACGTCGCACGCTGGAACACGGCGTGGGGCAGCCTCAGCGGCTGCTCGAAGGGGTCGTCGAATTGCGTTGGCGGTTACACGCTAACGGCGCTGGGTGGCAAACCAGCTGGCCGCCGGCCCAGGTGCATCCACCCCAAGCCCTCGAAATCACCTTGTCGACCCAGCGTTTGCAAGGGATACGCCGCGTGCTGCCGCTGGCGGGGAGCAGCCTGTGAGCCGGGCGCGACAGCGCGGCGTGGCGTTGATCACGGTGTTGCTGGTCATGACCCTGCTGACCCTGATGGTTGCCGGCATGTTGCGCAGCCAACAGGGGCTGATCGGGGGCATCCGTCAGCAAATCGAGGCATCACGCCTGCAACAGCTCGCACACGCCGGAGAGCGCCTCGCCTTGGTTGAATTGAAGCAGCAGCGTGACACCCTGCTGCAGGTGACCCATGGCGGCCAGCCCTGGGCGCGAAAACAAACGCTGGATGTCCAAGAAGGGCGCGTGCAACTACGCCTGGAAGACCTCTCTGGGCGGTTTAACCTGGCTGCACTGACTGCGGGGAAAACACTCGACCCGGTCCTGCTCAAACGGTGGCAGCGCCTCTGCCATTCATTGCAGATCGAGCCACCTGCGCTGGACGCACTGGCCGGCAAGCCGCTGCTCGACCCTACCCAGTTGCGGGCGCTACCGGGTGTCAGCGGCGAGATGATGACGCGTTTGCAGCCGTGGGTAGTGGCGCTGCCACCTCGGGCGGCGCTCAACGTCAACACGGCCTCGGCGCGCATGCTCGGAGCACTGGAGGGGGTGGAGTTATCGGTTGCACAGCGCCTGGTGGATGTGCGCCCCGCCGCGGGGTACCCCAGCGTCCAGCGCTTCTTGGCGCTGCCCGAACTCATCGGCCTTGGCATTCAAAACCATGGCCTGACAACAGCCAGCCGATGGTTCCGCCTGGAGGTCCAGGCCGTGCTGGGTAACAAGCGCATGTACCTCTACAGCGACGTGGAAATCGACCTGAACACCGACCAGGTTCGGGTGGTGCGTCGTGTTTTTTCTGCACAGCCGGAGCTAAGGCCAGATGAGTGAAGTTTTTCTGTTTCTGCTGGCCGAGGGTATGGCCGCAGCCGATACCTCGTGGCCAGTGATTGTGCGCACGGCGCAGGGCCTGGAGCAGCGAACGCAACTGGGCGACCTACCGGCAGCGCTGCCAGGTGCAGCGGTGGTGGTGATCGTGCCGATGGAAATGGCCGGGTGCTGTGTGATCGGGCCAGTGCCTGGCAAGCGCCCCCGACGCGAGTCGCTGGCCTATGCCGCCGAAGAACAGCTGGCATCCCCGCTGGAAACCTCTCACCTGGCATTCGGGGCAGCGGATGAGCAGGGCTGCAGAAGGGTTTTGATGGTGGCGCTGGAAGGTTTTCAGCAGCTGCTGTCGCTGTTGCAGGCGCAGGGCATCGACCCCGTTGCTGTGCATGTCGACGCCGACCTGCTGGGAGGCAATGAAGCGTGCGCGCTGTGGTTCGAGGGGCGATGGCTGCTCGGCGGCGGTGGCTGCGCGCGTCTGGCAGTCAGTGCCGACGCCGCTCAGTTACTGGCGCGTCAGCTCCCGCGCATGGCCTGGATGGCCGAAACACACCACCCGGGCATGGCGCTGTGCAACCACCCGGTCCCTAGCGCCCTGGCTACCCTGGTGCAAGGGCGTGCGGGCGCGATCGACCTGCGCCAGGGCGCTTTGCGTCGACGGCGCAAGGGCCCAGGCTGGCATGGGTTGGCGGCAGGGCTGGCGCTGATCGTGCTGATGGCCAGCGTTGCCGATTACTTGCGTGCCGAATGGGTTTTGCAGCGTGCAACACAGCAGCAGGCCGAAAACGTCATGGCGTTTCAGCGTTGGGCGCCCGATCAGCCAGTGGGGCCTGATCTGGCGGCGCGCATCGTTGCTCTTGAACAGCGGACCATGCCCTCGACCGCTGTGGAGCGGTTGGCGTGGTTTGCCGAGCATCTGGTCTCCGCCGGGAATGTCACCCTCGAACGGGCCGAATCAGACCCCGCTGGCAGCTGGCGCATGGACGTTGCCGCGCAAGGCTTTGGTGACCTGGAGCGCCTTCGCGAACGGGTTCCCGGGTTGCTGGTGGAGCATGCAAGCCAGTCTGAACACGGCGTACGGGCTGCGCTCTCGTGGCAGGAGGCCGAATGAAACGTTGGCATGAATCGGTATGGGTGCGCCAATGGCAGCAGTTACCGGCTGGCCGGCGCACGTCATTGAACGTTGCGCTGTGGGGCCTCGCGTTTATCGCGGCCTGGCAACTCGCTTGGCTACCGGCCCAGGCCCGCCTGCAGCAGGCTGAGCAAAAACTGCTGCGAGCGCAGGCGCTGGGCGCGCAACTGCAGCGTGTCTCGCGGGCGCCGGTGCGTTCGCAAGGCTCGGTCGAGCGGCTTACCCCCGCCAGCCTGAGCGAGAGCGCTCGTGTGGCCGGGCTTTCCATCACCGCGCTGGAAACCCGGGCGGAGCAGGTGGATATCAGCCTGCAAGGCCCGCCTGCTGCGGTGTTCAGTTGGTTGCACAGCCTGGGCCGAGACACCGGAGGCGTGCGCAACATCCAGCTGCACGTAGACGGTGAGTGGCTTCAGGCCCGCTTTGCGCTGGCATTGAGCGAGGCCTGAAGCGAGGCGATGATCAGGCTGTCTTGGCGGGAAGGCGGCTCAGGTGCAACGCCACCAGCAACGCCACCGCCAGCAGGCTGCCAATGAACAGGCCGATGCCGTTCCAGCCCCATTGATGCCAGAACACCCCACCCGCGGTCCCCGCGACACTGGACCCTGCGTAGTAGCAGAACAGGTACAGCGACGAAGCCTGGCCCTTGGCCTTCAACGCCCGCCGCCCGATCCAGCTGCTGGCCACCGAGTGGGCACCGAAGAAGCCAAAGGTGAACACCAGCATGCCGAGAATCACCATCACCAGCGGGCTGGCCAAGGTCATCAGCAAGCCGCCCGCCATCACCACGATACTGACCCAGAACACCTTGCGCCGCCCCAGCTTGTCCGCCAGTGCGCCGACCTGCGCAGAGCTGTAGATACCCGACAGGTACACCACCGACAATAAGCCGACCAGCGCCTGGTTCATGTGGTAAGGCCCTGCCAGCAGGCGGTAGCCGATGTAGTTGAACAGCGTGACGAAGGCGCCCATCAGCAGGAATGCCTCGAGGAACAGCCAAGGCAGCCCGGCGTCCTTGAAGTGCATGACGAAGCCGTCCAGCAGGCTGCGAGGGTTCACGGCCTGCGGGCGGAAGTTGCGTGATTCAGGCAGGACCTTCCAGAACACCAGCGCCGCGACCAGTGCCAGGCCGCCGATGGTCAGCATGGCTGTGTGCCAGCTGACGAAGTCGATCAGTACCCCGGTGATGAGGCGCCCGCACATGCCGCCGATGGCATTGCCGCCGATGTACAGGCCCATGGCCAGGCCGATGTGCTGCGGGTGGATCTCTTCGCTCAGGTAAGTCATGGCCACTGCCGCCAGGCCGCTTAATGACAGGCCGACCAGTGCACGTGTCGCCAATACCGCTTCCCAGGTCGGCATCACCGCGCTGGCCAAGGTCGACAGGGCCGCGCAGACCAGCGCAAACACCATCACCGGTTTGCGCCCGAGGCGGTCGGAGATCGGCCCGGTGATCAACAGGCCGAACGCCAGCATGGCAGTCGATACCGACAACACCAGGCTGCTCTGCGCCGCGTTGATGGAAAACTCCTGCGACAGCAGGGGCATCATCGGTTGTACGCAGTACAGCAGGGCGAAGGTGGCGAAGCCGCCGCTGAACAGGGCCAGCACGGTCTTCATGAAGGCGGGGGTGCCTTTCTCGATCCACATTTCGTTAAGGGGGGCAGGTTCTGGGTCGACGGGAAGGGGAGCTACAGCAGTTTTCACGGGCGGGTACCTCTGGCGCAATGAAAAAAGCATATAGCTGGCTAATGATTAGATCCAATATATTGTTCGACCTATTTAAGACGTTTAGCGACTTGTTTGGAGCCGATCATGGAACTGCGCCATCTGCGTTACTTCATTGCTGTGGCAGAAGAGCTGCACTTTGGCCGCGCGGCCCAGCAGTTGGGCATTTCGCAGCCCCCCTTGAGCCAGCAAATCCAGGCGCTGGAGCAGGAGCTGGGTGCCCGTCTGTTCGACCGTACCAATCGTCGGGTCGAACTGAGCGAGGCGGGGCGGTTATTCTTGGAGGAAGCACGCCAGGTGTTGGCACAGGTGGAGAAGGCAGCCGATGTGGCGCGCAGGGCGCAACTTGGCGAGCTCGGCGAAATGAAGATCGGCTTTACCTCGTCGGCGCCATTTACCTCGAAAATCCCCAAGGCAATCCATGCCTTTCGTCAGCGCTTCCCGGCCGTGCACCTGAACCTCAAGGAGTTGAGCAGCCGTGATGTGGCTGAAGCGGTGTTTGACGAGTCCATCGAGGTGGGGCTGATGCGGCCCATGCCGTTGCCGGAGGGCCTGGTGGCGACCGAGCTGTTTCGCGAGCCGCTGGTGGCCGTGATCAATGCCTCGCACCCCTTGGCCGTGGGCACCGAGCAGGGGGTGCACATGGCCTCCCTGGCGCATGAGCCGTTCGTGTTCTTTCCGCGCAGCTATGGCAGTGGGCTGCATGCGCAATTGCTCAGCCTGGCGCGGCACGCCGGGTTCAGCCCGCATTTTGCCCAGGAGGCGGGGGAGGCGATGACCATCATCGGCCTGGTGTCTGCGGGGCTGGGGGTTTCGGTATTGCCGGCCTCGTTCCAGCGCATGCGCATCGAGGGTGTGGTGTACCGCACCTTGTTGGATGAAGGCGCGATGACCGCGGTGTGGCTGGTGCAGCGCGAACACGGCAGCTCAGCGATGGCCAAGGCGTTTGCCGAGCTGTTGACCGGGCAGGTCACGAAGCCTTCGTAGTGGCGCCCGGGCATCGCGATCAGTTCGCCATCATCACCCGACAATTGCCGCTGGCCTTCGCTGGCGAGCCACCACATACTCGGGCATTCGTTGATACACGGAGGTCTCTCATGCGGCGCGTGGTGTTCAATCAGAAAGGTGGCGTGGGCAAGTCGAGCATCGCTTGTAACCTGGCGGCGGTCAGTGCCAGCGAAGGTTACCGGACCTTGTTGATCGACCTGGATGCCCAGGCAAACTCGACTCAGTACCTCACCGGCCTGACGGGTGAAGATATCCCCATGGGGATCGCCGATTTCTTCAAGCAAAGCCTGTCCAGCGGGCCCTTCAGCAAAAAGAACAAGGTCGATATCTACGAAACGCCATTCGACAACCTGCATGTGGTGACGGCCACCGCCGAACTGGCTGACCTGCAGCCCAAGCTTGAGGCCAAGCACAAGATCAACAAGCTGCGTAAGTTGCTCGACGAGTTGGACGAGGATTACGAGCGGATCTACATCGACACGCCGCCGGCGCTGAATTTTTATGCGGTTTCTGCGCTTATCGCGGCCGATCGCGTGCTCATCCCCTTCGATTGCGACAGCTTCTCGCGCCAGGCCCTGTACGGCCTGCTGGCGGAAATCGAAGAGCTCAAAGATGACCACAATGAGGACCTGCTGGTCGAGGGCATCGTGGTCAACCAGTTCCAGTCCCGCGCCAGCCTGCCCCAGCAGATGCTCGACGAACTGCTGGCCGAAGGCCTGCCGGTGCTACCGGTTTACCTGGGCAGTTCGGTGAAGATGCGCGAGTCGCACCACGCCAGCTTGCCGCTGATTCACCTGGAACCACGGCACAAGCTGACCCAGCAGTTTGTGGCGTTGCATTCGTTGCTGGAAGAAAACGCTTAGGGGTTCAAGGGTAGGGCGTGAGCGTTGTGGTGGGGCAGAGACCGAGCGCCGCCCGCGCGGCGCTCGGTCTTACAGGCACAGAAAGCCTCAAGGCAAGCACCTTCCAGGCATCACGATGAACAGCTGATTTCCAGGTGCTTGCCCCACTCCGGCGGGCGCTGGGCGTATGGCTGCATCCCGGCCTGCTCCTCGAACGGCCGGCTCAGCACCTGGTGCAGCCGGCGCACTTCACTGTAATCCCCGGCCTCGGCCGCTTCGATGGCCTTCTGCGCCAGGTAGTTGCGCAGCACGTACAGCGGGTTCACCGCATGCATGCGTTCACGCCGTCCTTCGCCGTTCCCGGCCTCACGCGCGCAGCGGGCAAGGTAGTCCGCGCCCCAGGCGTCGAAAGCCAGCAGGTCGATGAAGTCGTCGCGGACGACCTTCAGCGCCTCGGCGACCGGCTGTTCACCCAGTTTGCGGAAGAACAGGGTGTAGTCCACGCCGCCCTTTTGCATGCATTGCAGCAGGCGCTCGACCAGTGCGAGGTCTTCATCCTCGGCGGTCGTCAGGCCCAGGCGCCGGCGCATGAGGTCCAGGTAATGCGCCTGGTACAACGGCAAGAACAGCCCCAGCGCCTCTTTGAGCGGTTCCACTTCGATCACCGTGGTCAGCGCCTGGGCCAGCGCACTGAGGTTCCAGTGGGCGATAGGCACTTGGTTGCTGTAGCTGTAGCGGCCACGGTCGTCGGAGTGGTTGCAGATGAAGTTGGCGTCGAAGTCGTCGAGGAAGGCAAAGGGGCCGAAATCGAAGGTGATGCCGAGGATCGACATGTTGTCGGTGTTCATCACCCCGTGGCAGAAACCATAGGCTTGCCAGCGGGCAATCAGCTCGGCGTTGCGCTCGACGATCGTGCGGAACATGGCCAGGTAGGGCTGTTCGGCCTCGCGGCATTCGGGGTAGTGCTGCTCCAGCACATGGTCGATCAGCACGCGTTGTTGCTCGGGCTGGCGGGTGTAGTAGAAGTACTCGAAATGGCCGAAGCGCACATGGCTCTGTGCCAGGCGCGTGAGCATGGCCGCGCTTTCGCGGCTTTCACGCCAAACCGCGGTGCTCGAACCGATCACGCACAACGCCCGGCTGGTCGGGATGCCGAGGGCGTGCAGGGCTTCAGAGGCGAGAAACTCGCGGATCGACGAGCGCAGCACGGCGCGGCCGTCGCCCATGCGCGAATACGGGGTCTGGCCAGCGCCTTTGAGGTGCAGGTCCCAATGTTCGCCCGCATCGTTCAGCACTTCGGCCAGCAACAAGCCACGGCCGTCGCCCAGGCGCGGGTTGTACGAGCCGAACTGGTGGCCGGAGTAGACCATCGCGCGTGGGTCGGCTTCTTCCCAGAGCTTGTGGCCGCTGAACAACTCGGCGAACACCGGCAAGTCGGCTTGCGCGGGGTCGAGGTCGAGCAGGGCCATGGCCGACTCGCTTGCCACCACCAGGCGCGGGTCTGCGATGGGTTCGGGCAGGACCTGGGTGGAAAACGCATCGCCCAGGCGGGCGAAGCGGTTGTCGAAGCTGAGTTGGTCGAGGGCTTTCACGGGTTGCTCCTGGAAATCGGTGCCAAGGGGGCCGCTTCGCGGCCCATCGCCTGATGGCTAGCGCAGCCCCCTGTAGGAGCTGGCTTGCCTGCGATCGAGGGCGCAGCCCTCGCAAGGATTCAGAACAGAATACGGTATTCGAGCCCCTTTATACCGCTTCAGTGCCATCCGATTTCGGCTGCTCCAGCGGAATCAACTGCTGCTTGCCACCCTTCTGATCCATCAGGAACACCTCGACCTGGCGTACCGAGATCTTGATGTTATGCGCCTTGAACTCGCGGTTGATGTAGCGGTTGATCTCGTCCAGCGTCGGGTTACGGTCGCCCAAGTCACGCACGTGCATGCGCAGTTCGTGGTCCAGCGAGCTTTCGCCGAAGTTGAGGAAGTACACGATCGGCTCCGGGTCCTTGAGCACCCGCGGGTTCTCATGGGCACCCTTGAGCAGCAGGTCGCGCACCAGGTCGAGGTCGGAGCCGTAGTCGATGCCCAGCTTCAAGGTCACCCGGGTGACCGTGTCAGTCAGCGACCAGTTGATCAACTGGCCGGTGATGAAGGTCTTGTTGGGGACGATGATGTCCTTGCGGTCGAAGTCGGTGATGGTGGTGGCGCGGATGCGGATTTTGCTCACCGTGCCGGACAGGTTGCCAATGGTGATGGTGTCGCCGATGCGCACCGGGCGCTCGAACAGGATCATGATGCCGGAGATGAAGTTGGCGAAAATCTCCTGCATGCCGAAGCCCAGGCCAACCGACAAGGCCGCTACCAGCCACTGCAGCTTGTCCCAGCTCACGCCGAGGGTCGACAGGGTACTGACGATGCCGATACCGACGATGGTGTACGACAGCAGCGTGGTGGTGGCGTAGGCGCTGCCCTGGGCCAGGTTCAGGCGTGACAGCACCAGCACCTCGAGCAAACCCGGCAAGTTGCCGGCCAGGGCGAAGGTGATGCCGACGATCACCAGCGCGCCGAGCAGGTCGCCCAGGCTGATGGGCACCATGCTGGCGGCAGTGCCGGTGCCACTGGTGTATTCGTACAGGGTGAAGTTGTTGAGGTAGGCGAACACCGAGATCAGGTCCGACCACACCCAGTACAGGCCGGCAATGAAGCCACCCAGCAAGGCCAGGCGGATCAGGCGCAGCGACTGTTGGTTGACCTGCTCGATGTCCAGCGTCGGCTCTTCGGTGATGACTTCGCCATCCAGCCCTTCTTTGGCCGCTGCACGTTTGCTCAGGGCGCGCTGGTAGGCCAGGCGCCGTGCGGCCACCGACAGGCCCCGCACGAACGCCGCTTCGATCACCAGCCAGAACAGCAGCAGGTACAGGGTGTAGATCAGCCGGTCGGTCAGCTTCAGCGCGGTGTAGTAGTAGCCGAAGCACACTGCGACGAACAAGGCGATCGGCAGGGCGGTGAACGCCACGCCGACGGCCTTGCGGAACAGCGACGTGTCGCGGTGCGCCGGGCTGCTCAGCAGCAGGCGGCTGAGCAGCCAGGCCATCAGCGCGTAGCAGGTCAGCACCACGCCGATGCCGAGTACATCATCGGCCAGTGCCGAAGGCTGGTGCTCGGCAACCGCCACCACGCCGACCAGTGCCAGCACCACGGTACCCAGCCTGCGCACCCAGCCCCGGAGGAATTCGACCTGCGGCTTGTGCCAACGGAAGTGCACTTCTGCCACGCCGCCAGGGGCGAGGATGCGGTAGGCGGTGTAGAACACCAGCCAGGCCTGGGCCAACTGCCACAGCGCCGCGCCGAGGTTGGCGTTTTGCCCGCGGGCGTCGATCTGCAGGGCATAGCTGCACAGGGCCAGGCCCAGGCTTACCGGCATCGCCAACAGAATGTTGATCAGGATGGCTTGGGGCGTGTGCCACTGGCTGTCACGGCGGAAGTGGCCGATGTCCTGGTGGACCTTGCTCAAGCGCAGGTAGAGGTATTTGCGCCGCCACAGCAGGGCGCCGATCACCAGCAGCAGCGGCAGGAACAGCAGCGGGCGCTGGCTCAAGCCATCGGCCAGCTCCTTGAGGCCGGAACCCCAGGGCAGGTCGGCGACCTGGCTGGCAAAGCGCTCCGGCACATAGCGCAGCCAGTCCCAGTCCAGCGGCTTGTTGCTGGGGATCCAGAACATCTGCTCGTCGAGGGTGGTGCGCAGGCCTTGGGCCGTGCCCAGCAACTGCTTCTGGTTGAGCTGCAAGGTGATCGATTCGTTGAGCAGCGCCGACAGTTCGCGGTTCAGGCGCTCCAGCAGGTCGGTGCGGGTGATCGCCACTTCCAGCAGGGCCTTGCGCAGTTGCGGCGTGACGTCTTCCGGCGGCTGGTTGGCCAGCAGCTTGTCGACGTAGGTGACCGGGCTGCTCATCTGCTCGCGCTGCTGGTTGATTTCGAACTGGTAAAGGCGGGTGTCGGCGATCTGGTCGGCGAGGTCGCGGTCGACCTTCAGGTGCGGCAGGGTCTGCTTCTGCTTGTAGAGGATCTTGGACAGCAGCAGGCTGCCCTTGAGCACGTTGATCTGCTCGTCCAGGGCCTGGTCGGCCTGGGTCAGGCTGTCGAGCTGCTGTTTGGTGCGCAGGTTCTGCTGGGTCAGCTCGTTGAGGCGGTCGGTGCTTTTCAGCAGGTAGTCGGACAGCTTGAGGTTGATCGTGCTTTCGGTGGCCAACAGGCTGCTGCCGCCGGCCTTTTGGGCTTCGATCGACTGCTGGGTGACCGCTTCCTGGGATTGAGCCAGGCGCTTGTCGTTGATCAGCGTCTGCAGGTCCTGGATCTCCTGCTCCAGGCGTGTGGCGCGCTCGATCAGCAAGTCGTGGCGGGCATTGCCAAGGTCTTGCAACAGGCTGTTGCCGGCCAGCTCCTGGCGGCGCAGCAGGGTCAGTGCATTGAGCGAAGCGAGCTCGGCACTGAGCTGGTTGCGCTGGTCGGCGTTGAGCGCCTTGCCGTTGTCCTTGCCAGATTTGAGGGCATTGTTGATTTGCTGGGAGCGGGCCTGGCTGTTGCTGATCTCGGCCTGGGCGCGCTCTGGGCGGGTTTGGGAATTGATGATCAGGCTGTTGGCTTCGGACAGCGCCTTTTGCAGCTCGCCTTGCAGGGTGCTGCGCTCGCTGAGCAGTTGCTCCAGCTGGGGCACCGAGAGGGTGGCATAGCGCTGCGCGACAGGCTGCGGCTTGCTTTCCTTGAGCCGGGCCAATTCTTTTTGGCTGTCGCTGGTTTCTTTCGGTGCGCCGGCCAGCTGTTGCTTCAGCGCGGCGAGCTTGCGCTCGTTGTCTTCCTTGCTGGCCAGCAGGCTCAGGGTTTGTTCGAGCACCTGCTGCAGGGCCTTCTGATCGGCCTCGGGCAGTTTGCGCTCGGCGATCTTGTCGAGGCTGTGCTGGATGCTGGCGGTGGTCGGCGCTTCGGCCGCGGCGTTCGCGGTGGCCGCGAACGAGAGGGACAAGCACAGCCCGAACAGGGCTGTGCGAAGGTACACGCGCAGGGACATAGGCAGACTACATTGTGGATCAGGCAGAAACGGAGTTTAGAGGAACAATCCTGGTCCGGGTCGCGTTCCTTCGGGGAATCTGACGCCCACTTTCTGGACATTGTTCCCGTCCATGGTCGCCACGGTCCAAATCGTGCCATGCCATTCGACCTGGTCGCCTACTACTGGAGCGCCTCCGACCTTCTGTCGGATGAACTGCGCCAGCGGCATTTTTGCGTCCAGGCCGTCGAGTTTCAGGCCGTAAAGTGCGGCCACGGCGCCGAGTTCGGCATCGCCTTCGAGCACGAAGTCGCCGAAGAAGCGCAGGTCCAGGCCACGTTGCGGCGCCTGGCTGAACAGCTTGCCCAGCGCGGGCAGGTTATGTTCGTGGCCGATCACGCAGAGCATGTCGCCCACCTCAAGTACCGTACTGCCCGACGGGTGCAGCAGTTGTTCGCCCCGGAACAGTGCGGCAATCCGTGTGCCTTCGGGCATCTTCAGCTCGCGCAGGGCCGCGCCGATGCACCATTTTTCGGCGCCCAGGCGGTAGACGAACAGCTCCCACTCGCTGGTGATGTGCACTTCCAGCGCCGAGCGGGAGATCGGCGCTGGGTCTGGCGGTACCGTGACCTTCAGCAGCTTGGCCATCCACGGCAGGCTGGTGCCCTGCACCAGCAGCGACACCAGCACGATGAAGAACGCCAGGTTGAAGAACAGCTGCGCATCGGGCAGCCCGGCCATCAGCGGGAACACCGCCAGAATGATCGGTACCGCGCCGCGCAGGCCGACCCAGGAAATAAAGCCCTTCTCGCGGCCATGGAAGGCCTTGAACGGCAGCAGCGCGGCGACCACCGACAGGGGGCGTGCAATGAGGATCATCCACAGTGCCAGGCCCAGGGCCGGCAGGGCGATCGGCAGCAGGTCATGCGGCGTGACCAACAGGCCCAGCACCAGGAACATGCCGATCTGCGCCAGCCAGGCCATGCCGTCGAGCATGTGCAGGATGCCGTGGCGGCTGCGAATCGGCTTGTTGCCCAGTACCAGGCCGCACAGGTACACGGCGAGGAAGCCGCTGCCATGCAGGGCGTTGGTCAGCGAAAACACCACCAGGCCGCCCGCCACCACCAGGATCGGGTACAGGCCACCGGCCAGGTTGATGCGGTTGACCAGTTGCAGCATCAGCCAGCCGCCGCCCAGGCCCAGCAGGCCACCGATGCCGAATTCGCGCAGCAGGTGGGTCAGCAGGCTCCAGTGCAGGCCGGTCTGGCCGCTGGCGATCATGTCGATCAGGGTGACGGTGAGGAACACTGCCATCGGGTCGTTGCTGCCCGACTCGATCTCAAGCGTAGCGGTGACCCGCTCGTTCAGGCCCTTGCCGCCCAGCAGCGAGAACACCGCCGCGGCGTCGGTGGAGCCGACGATGGCGCCGATCAGCAGGCCCTGGATCAGGCTCAAATTGAACAGCCACGCCGCGACCAGGCCGGTGAGGGCGGTGGTGATCATCACCCCTACCGTGGCCAGCGACAACGCCGGCCACAACGCCACGCGGAAGCTGGCCACGCGGGTGCGCAGGCCGCCGTCGAGGAGGATCACCGCCAGTGCCAGGTTGCCCACCAGGTAGGCGGTCGGGTAGTTGTTGAAGATGATGCCGCCACCGTCCACGCCGGCGACCATGCCGACGGCGAGAATGATCACCAGAATAGGGATGCCCAGGCGAGAGGACAGCGAACTGACCAGGATACTTGCACCCACCAGCAATGCGCCGATCAGAAACAGGCTGTTGATGGTGCTGGCATCCAAAGGCAGGTACTCCGGGATATCGCGGGAAGGGGGCTTGACTGGCAAGTCGCGTGCCAACTGATTCTAACCTGATGAATTGGCAGCATGTAAAGCGTTTCTGCAGATGAAAAAAAGGCACCGCGAGGGGTGCCTTCTTTTGTGTTGCCTGGGCGGGCCTCTTCGCAGCGCAAGGCTGCTCCTACAAGGGAGCGCGTTCCCCGGTAGGAGCAGCCTTGTGCTGCGAATGGGCCGCAAAGCGGCCCTCAGGGCAATCAGCCTTGCTTCACTTCACGCATCGGCTTGCCTTTGACTGGCGCACCGTTGGCCACGTAGTACTTGGCGGTGCTGCGCGGCAGTGGCTTGCGGTTGCGGATCTTGTCCGCGATTTTCTCGGCGATCATGATCGTGGTGGCGTTGAGGTTGCCGGTGATGATGATCGGCATGATCGACGCATCGACCACACGCAGGCCCTGCATGCCATGCACGCGGCCTTCACCATCGACCACTGCCATGTCGTCGGTGCCCATCTTGCACGAGCAGGACGGGTGGAAGGCGGTTTCGGCGTGCTCGCGGATGAACTTGTCCAGCTCTTCGTCCGTCTGCACGTGCGCACCCGGGCTGATCTCGCGACCACGGTACGGGTCCAGCGCCGGCTGGGCCATGATTTCGCGGGTCAGGCGGATGCCGTCGCGGAATTCTTGCCAGTCCTGCTCGGTGGCCATGTAGTTGAACAGGATGCTCGGGTGCTGGCGTGGGTCTTTCGACTTGGCCTGGATGCGCCCACGGCTTGGCGAACGCATCGAACCCATGTGCGCCTGGAAGCCATGCTCCTTCACGCCATTGGAGCCGTTGTAGTTAATCGCCACTGGCAGGAAGTGGTACTGGATGTTCGGCCACTTGAATTCAGGGCGGGTGCGGATGAAACCACCGGCCTCGAACTGGTTGCTGGCGCCGATGCCGGTGCCATTGAACAGCCACTCGGCGCCGATGGCCGGTTGGTTCCACCACAGCAGCGACGGGTACAGCGACACCGGCTGGGTGCACGCGTACTGCAGGTACAGCTCGAGGTGGTCCTGCAGGTTTTCGCCAACGCCCGGCAGGTCATGCACGACCGGGATGTCGAGGCTTTCCAGCAGGGCGCGCGGGCCGACGCCGGAGCGCTGCAGCAGTTGCGGCGAAGCGATGGCGCCGGAGCTGACGATGACTTCCTTGCGGGCACGGGCTTCGACGCGCTCTTCGCTGTCGCCGACCAGGTAGGTCACGCCCACGGCACGCTTGCCGTCGAACAGCACGCGGTCGCTCAGGGCATGGGTGACGATGGTCAGGTTCGGGCGCTTCTTGGCCTGGTCCAGGTAGCCGCGCGCGGTGCTGGAACGGCGGCCGTTCTTGGTCACCGAACGGTCCATCGGGCCGAAACCTTCCTGCTGGTAGCCGTTGAGGTCTTCGGTGCGCGGGTAACCGGCTTGCACGCCGGCCTCGACCATGGCGTGGAACAGCGGGTTGTTGCCAGCCTTGGGCGTGGCGACGCTGACCGGGCCTTCGCCACCGTGGTAGTCGTTAGGGCCGATGTCGCGGGTTTCTGCTTTGCGGAAGTACGGCAGGCAGTCCAGGTAGGTCCAGTCTTCCAGGCCTGGCAGTTCTGCCCAGCCGTCGAAGTCCATGGCGTTACCGCGGATGTAGCACATGCCGTTGATCAGCGAAGAGCCACCCAGGCCCTTGCCGCGGCCACATTCCATGCGGCGGCCGTCCATGTGCGGCTCTGGGTCGGTCTCGTAGGCCCAGTTGTAGCGGCGGCCCTGCAGCGGGAAGGCCAGGGCGGCTGGCATCTGGGTGCGGAAGTCGAAGCGGTAGTCGGGGCCACCGGCTTCCAGCAGCAGTACGGTGACGCTGGCGTCTTCGGTCAGGCGAGTGGCCAGGGTGTTACCGGCGGAACCTGCGCCGACGATGATGTAATCGAATTCTTGGGACATTTAAGTACCCTCGTTTGGCGGTGATCAGGGAGCGGGAACGCCCGTGCGCGCTGGCACGGGCGTGACTACACGCGGTTTAGAAAACCGAGGTGTAGCCGCCCAGCTCGACCTGGACCGACTTGATGCGCGTGTATTGAGCCAGCGAGCTGATACCGTTTTCACGGCCAACGCCCGACTGCTTGTAGCCACCGACCGGCATTTCGGCCGGCGATTCACCCCAGGCGTTGATCCAGCAGATGCCGGCTTCGAGCTTGTGGATGATGCGGTGGGCACGGGTGATGTCGTTGGTGCACACGCCCGCGGCCAGGCCGTATTCGGTGTCGTTGGCGCGGCGGATGACTTCTTCTTCAGTCTCGTAGCTGAGGATGCTCATCACCGGGCCGAAGATTTCTTCCTTGACGATGGTCATGTCGTCGGTGCAGTCGGTGAACACGGTCGGGGCCACGAAGGCACCCTTGGCGAAGTCACCTTCGGTCAGACGCTCGCCACCGCACAGCACGCGGGCACCTTCTGCTTTACCCTTGGCGATGTAACCCAGCACGCTTTCCATGTGCTGGAAGCTGACCAGTGGGCCGAAGTTGGTGTTTTCGTCTTCCGGGTTGCCAGCACGGATGCGGGCAACGCGCTCGGCGATCTTGGCTTCGAAGGCGGCTTTCAGCTCGGCAGGGATGAACACGCGGGTGCCGTTGGTGCACACCTGGCCGGAGCTGTAGAAGTTGGCCATCATCGCGATGTCGGCGGCCTTGTCCAGGTCGGCGTCGGCGCAGATGATCAGTGGCGACTTGCCGCCCAGTTCCATGGTCACTTCCTTGAGCGAGGAGCTCGAGGCGCTGGCCATGACTTTCTTGCCGGTGGTGGTGCCGCCGGTGAAGGAGACTTTTTCGATGCGCGGGTGCTCGGTCAGCCAGGTGCCGACTTCGCGGCCGCTGCCGGTCAGCACGTTGAACACGCCATCAGGCAGGCCGGCTTCGGTGTAGATCTCGGCCAGTTTCAGGGTGGTCAGCGAGGTGACTTCCGACGGCTTGAAGATCATCGCGTTGCCAGCGGCCAGGGCTGGGGCGGATTTCCACAGGGCGATCTGGATCGGGTAGTTCCACGCGCCGATACCGACGGTCACGCCTAGCGGCTCGCGACGGGTGTAGACGAAGGAGCTTTCACGCAGCGGGATCTGCTCGCCTTCGATGGCCGGCACCAGGCCTGCGTAGTACTCCAGCACGTCGGCGCCGGTGACGATGTCGACGTAGCGGGTTTCGGAGTACGACTTGCCGGTGTCCAGGGTTTCCAGCTGAGCCAGTTCATCGTTGCGCTCGCGCAGGATGTCGACGGCGCGGCGCAGGATGCGCGAACGTTGCATGGCGGTCATCGCAGCCCAGACTTTCTGGCCACGCTCGGCGCTTTCGACGGCTTTTTCGACGTCGGCCTGAGTGGCACGTTGCACGTGCGCGAGGACTTCGCCGTTGGCCGGGTTGATGGCCTCGAAGGTGGCATCGCTGCCAGCGTCGACATAACCACCATCAATGTAGAGTTTTTGCGTTCCGAAACGGGCCATAGTGTCCTCGCAAGTGCAGTGTGTGGTTGGCTAGCGCGTCACGCTCCTGCCGGGTTGGCAACGGCCGTGCGCGGTGGTTCAGAAGCCTGGTCGGTTGTGCCCAGGGACTGCTGTTTAGCCAGTTGTAGATCCATGTATTCGTAAGCGATTCGTATCGCCTGGTCGGTGTCGAAAGCATCTCCCGACAACGCGCCACGCAGCCATAGGCCGTCGATCAGGGCCGCCAGCCCGCGGGCTGCCTTGCGCGCATGGTAAAGCGGCAGGACGCGGCGGAACTGACAGCATAGGTTGGAGTACAAGCGGTGATCGTTGATCCGCTGCAACCTGTGCAAATCGGGCTGGTGCATGCTGGACGCCCAGAAGGCCAACCAGGTTTTCATTGCCGGGCCGTTCACCTGGCTGGCATCGAAGTTGCCCTCGATGATCACTTTCAGGTGGGCACGCGGGCTGTCGTCCGTCAGTGCCTGGCGCCGTGCTGCAACGCCTTCGTTGAGCATGTTCATGATGTAACCCATCGTCGCTGCAATCAGGCCGTTCTTGTCCCGAAAGTAGTGACTGATGATGCCGTTCGACACGCCGGCCAAACGGGCAATGAGCGCAATGCTGGCATCTCCCAGCCCCACCTGATCGACCGCTAGCAGGGTGGCTTCGATCAATTGCTGGCGGCGGATGGGTTGCATACCGACCTTGGGCATCTTGCATTCTCCTCAGGCCTGACAAGCAGACGACAAGCGGCTGACTCGGCGAAGGCCAGTCTATTTTGTTTTGATTGAACGTTCAATCAATAAAGAATAAGCTCTGCGACAATTTGTGCCATTGACAGTTTTTCAGGCTGTTTCGAGCGCACGGATTGACACCCCAGGAAATCGCGTAACCCCCGGAATACAAGGCGTTGACGGGCATGTGCGATGCGAAATGCAGATTCTGCCGAACGGTCATCGACCTGCGGCAGGCCCTTGGAGCGGGCGGGGTGCTCTGTGACGAATGCGCGCACCACGGTGTTGGATGCGGCATTTTTTGCAGACCACCTGTCTGTTTTTTTGCAACGTATCGATTCGGGATCACGGTTTCCAGGGTGCTTTTATAACACCTGACGCAGTGGGGGTATTCCACCAATTGCTCGGGAAAAGACTGATTAGCCTCCACAGCCGTACTGCCCGGAGCATTCGTGCAATGAGTTCTGCCTCCCTTACCAAACCCCCCGCCGAGAGGGTCCGGGTCAATAGCGTCGTGTTCTACACCTCGGCGTTGCTGATCCTTGCGTTGACTGCCTTGCTTATCGCTGTACCCGAAACCGCAGGCCAAGTGCTGGGCGTGGCCCAGAAGTGGCTGACGCGCACCTTCGGCTGGTACTACATGCTGGTGATCTGCGGATACCTGGTGTTCGTCGTTTACCTGGCCTTCTCCGACTACGGCAAGCTCAAGCTGGGTGGCAAAGATGACCAGCCCGACTTCAGCTACGGCGCCTGGGCCGGCATGCTGTTCTCGTCCGGTATCGGTATTTCGCTGCTGTACTTCGGCGCGTCCGAGCCGCTGGACCACTATTTCAACCCACCGGAAGGCACGCCTGCCAGCCTCGAAGCCGCGCGCCAGGGCCTGCAGCTGACCTTCTTGCACTGGGGCCTGCACGGCTGGGCGATCTACGCCCTGGTCGGTCTGGCCGTGGGTTACTTCGCCTACCGCCACAACCAGCCGCTGGCACTGCGCTCGGCGCTGTATCCGCTGGTGGGTGAGCGTTGGGTCAAGGGCGCTGCCGGCAATGCCGTGGACATCTTCGGCATGTTCGTCACCCTGCTGGGCTTGGTCACCAACCTTGGGATCGGCTCGATGCAGGTGTCTTCGGGCCTTGAGTACCTGTTCGGCATGGACCACAGCAAGACCAACCTGCTGGTGGTCATCCTGGTCATGGCCGGCGTTGCCACCGTGGCCGCAGTGTCGGGCGTGGAGAACGGCATCCGCCGTCTGTCCAACCTGAACATCATCCTGTTCAGCGGCCTGCTGATATTCGTGCTGCTGGGCGGCGAGACCCTGCACCTGCTCAATGGCTTCGTGCAGAACGTTGGCGACTACCTCAATGGTATCGTGCTGAAGACCTTCGACCTGTACGTCTACGAAGGCGAGGCGGGCAAGTCCGAGCGCTGGTTGGGCCTGTGGACCGTGTTCTACTGGGCCTGGTGGATTTCCTGGGGCCCGTTTGTCGGCATGTTCATTGCTCGTATCTCCAAGGGCCGTACCGTGCGCCAGCTGGTCATGGGCGTGTTGCTGATCCCGCTGGGCTTCACCCTGGCCTGGCTGTCGATCTTCGGCAACACCGCGCTGGACCTGGTGATCAACCAGGGCGCCGTGGAGCTGGGCAAGACGGCCCTTGAGCAGCCGTCGATGTCGATCTACCAGCTGCTGGAATACTTCCCGGCCGCCAAGATCGTGATCGGTGTGGCGGTGTTCGTCGGCTTCGTGCTGTTCCTCACCCCAGCCGACTCCGGCGCGGTGATGATGGCCAACCTGTCGTGCAAAGGCGGCAAGGTGGACGAAGACGCCCCGCACTGGATGGTGGTGTTCTGGTCGGTGATCATCACCCTGGTCACCATTGGCCTGCTGTTCGCCGGCAACTTCGAAGCCATGCAGACCATGGTGGTGCTGGCTGGCCTGCCGTTCTCGGTGGTGCTGGTGCTGTTCATGTTCGGCTTGTACAAAGCCATGAAGCAGGACGTTGCGGTGGAGCAGGAGCGTGCCGAACTGGCCGCCCGTGGCCGCCGCGGCTTCAGCGAGCGCCTGACCCAGCTGGAACTGCAGCCGACCCAAGCCGTGGTGCAGCGCTTCATGGACAAGCAGGTCAGCCCGGCCCTGAAAGAAGCGGCCGAGCAGCTGCGCACCCTGGGCTTCGAGGTTGAAACCCGTGTGGGCCAGTCGCGCAACATGATGGGCCTGCGGGTGATGATGGAAGAGGGCAACCCCTTCGTCTACGAAGTGAGCCTGGACGGCTACCTGGCCGCGCCGAGCGAGGCGCCGGTCGAGGGCGAGCCGGAAGTGCAACAGCGCTTCTACCGCGCCGAGGTGTACCTGCACGATGGCAGCCAGGAGTACGACCTGATGGGCTTCGCGCCGGAGCAGATCGTGCGTGATGTACTCGACCAGTTCGAGAGCCATCGCCAGCTGCTGGGGCGTGTGTACAGCTGATCGTTGTGAAAAAGGGCCCTGCTGAACAGCAGGGCTTTTTTTTGCCCTGCAATAAGTAGCACCAGGTGGCAGAGCGCACGCGACAGGCTTCCCGCTCATTTACCTGGAGTGCCTTCGTATGACCCCCTCGGACGCATCGACATTCGATTTCAAGCGAGCCGCTGCCCGGCAGTTCGCCGCCCGTCCCACACTACGCCAGGTCGTCAGCGACCAATTGCTCACCTTACTGCTGGCAGAGCTGCCATGGCTGGCCTATGTACAGCCTGCATTGCCGTCCGCTGATAAAATCATGCTGGACAGCCCGGACCCCTCCACACCCTATTGGTCCACTCAGCCTTTGGTCGATCGTGTACTGCAGGCCATGCTCGAATCGCGCTTTCTCGATCTGGAGCCTGTCGAAGGCCGCCATCATAAGCTCGGCCTTGATGGGCATTATCGCTTCGCCGGCTCCGACAACGTGCTCGACACCCGCCAGCTCAGTGGCCTGAGTGAACCGCTAAATGACTTGATCGAGCAGCTGCCGCAGCTTTTCTGCGAGGCGCAGCTCGGCTTTTGGGCGAGTGCCGGGAGTACCGGTGCAAGCCGTGATCATTGGCTGCAGTTGCTGTTGAGCACGGCCCTGCTGCGGGGGCTGCCCTTGCAAGGCCTGGATGCACAGGAGCAGGCCTGCATTCGCGGCCTGATACGCGGCGGTGCCGACCAGCCTTCTGTGGGCTTCGTGAAGGTCCAGTTGACCCAGGGTTCCCGTGAGTCGGAAGAATTGCTTAGCCATCTGCTGGTGACAGGTGAGTGGGATGAGCGGCAGGTCGTGCTCTGGTGCGCGCCGTCTGGCGAGGTACGCAGCTTTGCCTCGCTGGCCGCTTTCGCCTGGGCCCTGCGTGATGACCTGGCGCAGCGCTACAGCTTCGATGCCATGTCCTGGCGGCTTTATCCGGTTGAGGGCAATGTATTTGCACAGCAGGTGTCGGCGTTGCTGGAGACGCTGTTCACTCAGGTGGACAGGGTGAGCTACCGCCGCTTGAAAGATATCGCCGCTCTTGAGCAACTGTTCGCCCAGATAAGTGACCCCGCGCAGTGGTTTGACAGCTACCTGGACGACACTCCGGCGGTCAAGCCCCCACCGGCTTTGTCGACCAGTTCCGGCAGCGACAGCGTGGCCTACCGGGCGGGTCTGTTGCAGCTGGCAGTCGCTCAGCTCGACGCCGAAGGGGTGGCCGCCTTGGACGGCATCCTGAGCCTTAAGGATTACACCCGCCAGCAGCTCACTGAACAGATGCAATCCGCTCACGCGCAGGCTATCTCCCCGGATGACCTGGTGATCGAGTTCTTCGTGGCGCTGGGTATTCCGGGGGGCGCAGGCGTGGGCCCAGGCGGCGGTGAGTCGGTGGCGTTCGAAGGTAGCAAGACCCTGACCGAGTTCGCCATTGGCAACCTCGGCACGCTCAGTGGCGCCTCGATACGGCGCATACGCCGCGCCGATGGTACCGCTGCACCGGCATGGCTTGATGCCAATGCGGCCAGTCAATTGGTGAGTCAGATCGATGTGGGTGGCAACTATCCCACCTACGTCGCACATCTGCTTGACGACCCGTTGCAGCGTGCGCAGCGCGTCCGGCGCTTCGCCCGAGAGTGGCGCAACGCCCTGCGCTTCAGCGCATTAGGTGCCAAGCTCGACGGCAAGGTCACGGAAGCTGGGCTGCAATGCGTCGTTGACTTCTGTGCAGGCCATTTCGACCCGCAGACACCCCGTATGACCCTGATGCCGCTGACCTTTCGACGCCAACCAGGCTCCCGCCAGCAGGACCTCGTTCGCGGCATGTATGTGCTGTTCTGTGCCAAGCCTGAGCTGGTGCTGCTGTACCGGCCTTTATACCCGCAGGACACCCTGCGTGAGTACTCGAGCCTGGCGGCGTTGCTCGCTCACATCCAGGAGTCCACGCTGCTGCAAGCGAGCATTTTGGACTGGCTGAACCCACAGGTCCGCCATATTTACGACCATGGCGGGTTCCATGAGCCGCACGTCACCAGCATTGGTATCGACCCGTCCAGTTTGCCCGAGCGCCCTCAGCCGCCTGTCATAGAACCGGTGTTCTGGACCACCGCTATCGATGAAAGGTTATACAACGCCAACCGTGATCTGCTTGTCGAACTAGCGGACATGCAATCCACCTCGAATGCCGAGCGGCGGTGGGAAACCCTGTCCCAGGGCGCCTGGCTGCTGTTCGATGTGCTGTCGCTGGCGCTGCGTGGCCCGGTGGCTAGCGTGGCGTGGCTGGTGCAACTGATCACCTCGCTGGAGAACGACCTGCTGGCGCTCGAGCAGGGCGGCGAGTTCGACCGCCCCGCTGCTGTTTCAGATCTGTTGCTGAACTTGAGCATGGTACTGCTGCATGCGCGGCAGCCGGCTCCGCACCCTGTTCCGCACCCTGCCACGACCGGAACACCTCCCGATGTTTCGACGTTCGACTTACCTGCCCCGCAGCGCGGGGATTTTGCCGAGGTCTTGGTGGTCCCTGCTGGCGGTGAGGCGGCGGACATCGGTCAGCTGTCGGCACAGCCGCAATACCATCTGGACTTCTCCTGGCGTGGCAATCAAGGGTTCAACTGGCTTGCACCTGAGCAGCGCCGAGCACTGCGCGCCATGCGTACGGGGGTGTCGCTACCCGACTCTGCATTGCAGGTCACGGGCGAGAAAGCAGGTCTGTATCAGATCGAGGGGCACCTGTACGCGACCCTGGATGCCGATGCTTACCTGGTTGAAGTGGTCGACGGTGGTGTGCGGGTGATCGACGGCAAGGGCGGCTTTGGCCCGTGGCTGATTCATGCTAACGGCGCTTGGCGTATCGATGGTTCGCTTCGTCTCTCTGGCGGGATGAGGCGACATACACGCGACAACATCGCCCATCTCTTCCGCAAGCACCATTCTACTGTTGCCAAACTTAATGAGCAGGTCAGAGCAGCGACGCTCCGCTTTGCCGATGCCGGCTTCAGCATTCCGGTTTTGCGAGAAAAGGTCGCAAAGCTGGGTGAACTGCTGGAAACAGAGCGGGCCAAGCTGGCGTTGGCCACCACAGACAGCGAGCAGGCCGCGTCCAGGGCAATGATTGGCCGGTACGAAGCGCGTCAAGCCGAATGGGACGCGCAAATTCGTAGCAAGCGCAATGAAGCGGTAGGGCAGGTTGAAGAGATCGTTCGGGACTGCCAGGAGATTCTTGGCACGATCGAGACCATGTTTGAACCCAAATTTGCCCGCGAACGGCGAGCGGGGGTGGAAGCTGGTCTGACAGAGCAGCGGCGAGAGGTTCAGCTCAGCCTGATTCGTAACAGCGATTTTATCCTCAGTGAGCTCTGGGATTTGGCGGATTATCAGGATCTGACCGCTATGCAGCAGCACCTTCATGGTCAGCCTCTGCAACAAGTGCTTGAAGCCTATAAGGCATTTCGCCGCAAGCTCGAAGGCGTCGTAGAGATTCAGGATCGCATGTTGGCTGCATTCGAACATCTCGACCAGCTATTGGTCGATGTGCCAGGCGAGGAAATCATCAGCAATCCCACCGAACCGGAAAGCCGCAGCGTTGATTCACTTATTGCCAAGCGCACGTTCAGCACGGTTCAGTTCCGCTTCCATCAGGTGTTGAACCTTGCCGATTTGGCTTTACACCTGGATAGCATCGATGGTCAGCGCACAATCAATGTATTCCGGGAGGAGCTGTCGGGGCTGTCATTGCGTAATGCGGGGGGTGCCCATGGTGAGCTCGACTTCGCCAACCTGCCGCTCGAGGACCGTATCACCATCTTGCAGGAGGCATGGGACGAATACGCAGCTGCGCTGGTCAACAGCTTGCGAATTCGCGAAACGGGTGGGGCGTTGATTGAAGTTTCGATGTTGGACCGCTACCGGACGGAGTTGGAGAAGCTCAAGCGTGATGCAGGGCGTCGGCTGGTCGCGTTGATCAAGGAGCAGGAGGGTGCCCGTGCGCCTGACGCGCGCTTGCCCTACATCATCTCAAGCGAGCCGCAGCGGGCGGTGCGTAACGCGGAAGGGCAGATACTGATCGGCAAGAAAGAGCTCGATGCCGATGGTCAGACGGTGTATCAGGTGCGTGATCCGTTCAATAACTCGGTGTTGGCCACCTTTGACTGGAGGGACGGCCAATGGCATGAGCGAGGCCGTGAGCCAGCACCGGCCGACCCCGAAATTGACGCAACTGATACGGCGTTTCGGGTGCAGGCGCTGCTGGACGAGAACGATCAGCTTCTGTTGAAGGCCGACGAATACGTGGTGAATGACCTTAAAAGCACGTTGCTTGCGCGCCTGTTTGATCTTCAGATAGACAAGCTGGGGCAGGCGGCAACGATATTGGGCGAGGAAGGCGCCAACGCCACCCTTATAAGACGCCTGGAGGTTGCCTCGGACCAGATGCGGTCGCAAAAAAACCTCAAGCTGACCATGCTGTACACCGACACGCGCTACCCCAGCGCCGATGCGTTACGTTTTCTGCATGAACAGAACCTGATCAAGGTGGAGTACGTCGCCCCGCGTCAGGTCATGGCCAATGGCAGCACCTTCGACGAGTACAAGATCATGCGTCTGGCGCAACCAGGCGCCGCATCAGGCCGGCCGTTGTGGGCCGCACACTTCCACATGCCTGCCGCTGATGCGCTGGCGCGTGACTTCACCTTGGGCCATTTGAAAACCTGGAGCCAGCGTCGCTTGAGTGGGCGCGAGGAAGGCTCAACCCAGCGGGTGCATAGAGGCAAGCTCACCCTGGAACAGGCGCGCGGCATCATCCCGTTCGATTAAGGCGTTCAGCGGTTGCTGTACCGGCCATGTTTGCCGTGGGCAGGCATGGCTTGGTTACCGCGTTCGGCAATCATCTGTTTGAGCCCGATCAGCTCAACGCCTTGGCTTCTCAGGCGCGGGATTTCCCGTGCCAGTACTTCGAGGGTTTGCGGGTAGGGGTGGCCGATCAACACGGCCGAGCCTTGCTTGCGGGCCATCGCGATACCCAGTTGCAGTTGCCCGGCAATGGCTTCGGGGGTGCGCACGTCATCCAGGAACACATCCCGCGACACGTGTGCCACATCCTGCGCCTGAGCTTCGGCGGCGGCCACCGTGGCGGCACTGGTGCGGCTGTCGACGAAGAACAAGTGGCGGTGCTGCAGTTCGCCCATCAGCCAGGTCATGGCTTCGCGTTGGGCGGTCATGCGGCTGCCCATGTGGTTGTTGATGCCGGCCGCGTACGGCACCTTGGCCAAGGCCGCGTCGAGCCGGCTGGCCAGTTCGGGCAGCGGTAGCCCGGGGTGCCAGGCATAGGGGCCGGTAGCCGGGTCCATGGGCATGTGCAGGATCACGGTCTTGTGGGCTTTGTGTGCCTGGCGGGCGAAATCGCTAGCGTGCGGGGTGTCGGGCATGATTGCCATGGTGACCGGGCCGGGCAGCGCGAGCGTGCGGCTGTCACGCTCGGTGCTTTGGCCAAGGTCGTCGATGATGATGCTCATGTAGGCCTTGCTGGCCGGCGCCGCTTGGGCGACGCCAACCAGCAGGTAGCACAGCAGACACAGCAGATACCGCATGGGCGCGATCATTTACCCGAGGTGATGTTCAAGCCCTTGAGCAGGCTCAGGGCCTGGCTCAGCTGGAAATCATCGTCCTGCGGGCGTTCCTTGCGCTTGCTGCTGCCAGTCGGGCGCTCGGCGCCGCCGTTGCCGTTGCCCAGGTGGCCCTGCAGGTCGGCTTCCTTGAAGTTGTCAGTATCGATTTCGGCAGTGAGTTTGGCCGGGCGCACTTCGATGTCCGGCACGATGCCCTGGGCTTGGATCGAGCGGCCGTTGGGGGTGTAGTACAGCGCAGTGGTGAGCTTCAGGGCGCGGTCGTTGGCCAGCGGCAGCACGGTTTGCACCGAGCCTTTGCCGAAGCTGTCGGTGCCCATTAGCACAGCGCGCTTCTGGTCCTGCAGGGCGCCGGCGACGATTTCCGACGCCGAGGCGCTGCCGCCGTTGATCAGCACCACCAATGGCACGCCTTCGCTGGCGTCGGCCGGGTCGGCGGAGAAGCGCAGTTCGGAGTTGGCGATACGGCCCTTGGTGTAGACGATCAGGCCCTTGGTCAAGAAGTGGTCGGCCACTTCGACCGCCGACTGCAGCACGCCGCCGGGGTTGTTGCGCAGGTCGAGCACCACCCCGCGCAGCTTCTTGCCATTGTCCTTGCGCAGCTTGGCCAGGGCCTTGCCCACCTCGTCGCCGGTCTTGACCTGGAACTGGGTAATGCGGATGTAGCCGTAGTCGTTTTCCAGCAGCTGGCTTTTCACGCTCTTGACCTGGATCACCGCGCGGGCGAGGGTCACGTCGAACGGGTTGCCGCCATCGCGGACCAGGGTCAGGGTGATTTTTTCGCCGACCTTGCCGCGCATCTTGTCCACGGCTTCGGTCATGGTCTGGCCACGGGTCGGGGCGCCGTTGATCTTGACGATCAGGTCACCGGCCTGCACGCCGGCCCGGGAGGCGGGGGTGTCATCGATGGGCGAGACCACCTTGATGAAGCCGTCTTCCTGGCCCACTTCGATACCCAGGCCACCAAATTCGCCGCTGGTGCTCTCTTGCAGCTCCTGGAAGTCCTCGGGGCCGAGGTAGGCCGAGTGCGGGTCAAGGTTGCTGAGCATGCCCTTGATGGCGTTTTCCAGCAGGGTCTTGTCGTCCACCGGCTCAACGTAAGCGGCCTTGATGCGGTCCATGACCTCGGCGAAGGTGCGCAGCTCCTCCAGCGGCAGCGGCGCCTTGGCCGTCACCTCGGTAGCTGGCACCGCTGCTGGCTTGGCCGGCTCTGCGGCAATGGCCAGGGGCGCGCCGACCGCCAGGGCGATGGACAGGGCCAGCTGGGTGAGACGAGGCGAGTGCAGCATGTCGAACGAACTCCTGATCCTGAAGGCGCTCCGTGAGGAGCATCGGCGCAGCATTCAGGCTACGCCGTAAAAAGGTGAACGGGGTTGTTTTTCGGACAAACCCTAGCCTCTGCACCACTGCGACGGGTCGGTAGGCCGGCCCTGCTGGCGGATGGCGAAGTACAAGCCTGCGCTGTCCTGGCCACCGCTGTCACCCACGGTGGAGATGGCTTCGCCGGCTTTGACGATGTCACCGGCGCTCTTGAGCAGGCTCTGGTTGTGGCCGTACAGGCTCAGGTAACCATTACCATGGTCGAGAATGACCAGAAGTCCAGCACCGCGCAACCAGTCGGCAAACACCACACGGCCGCCGTGTACGGCGCGTACTTGCGTGCCTGGGTTGGCGCTGATCATCACCCCGTCCCATTTGGCCCGGGCGTCACTGCCGCGTGCATCGCCGAAGCGTGCCAGCAATCGACCATTGACGGGCCACGGAAGTTTGCCCCGTGCAGCAGAAAAAGCGCCGCCGTAGTTGGCGCCATCGCTGGAAACCATCGGGCCCAGGGTGGTGCGGGCCTTTTTCGGCGGCTCGACCGGCTCGCGGGCTTCTTCGCGCGCTGCGGCGGCGGCCAGGGCTTCCTGCTGGCGGCGTTTTTCCGCCTCTTGCTGGGCCAGCAGGGCTTTCTTGCGCGCTTCCTCTGCCTCGCGGGCCTGGCGTGCCAGGGTTTCCTCGATGGTCTTGAGTACTTTGCCAAGGTCGGCCTGGTCCTGCTCGCGGGCCTGTAGCTTCTGGTCGCGGTCTTTCATGTCATTGTTGAGCTTGGCCAGTACTTGCTGGCGCTTGCTGCGCTCGGTCTCGAGGGCCTGGCGGCGGCTGTCGAGGTCGGCGCGCTGGGCCAGCAGTTGCTCCTGCTGGCGGGCGATGTCCTGTTCGACGTTGGCCAATTGGCGCAGGGTCTCGTTGAAGGTGCGCAGTTGCTCCAGGCGCGCCTTGCTCAGGTAATCGTAATAGGTGAGGGTGCGCGCGAATTTCTCGGGGTTCTGCTGGTTGAGCAGCAGCTTGAGGTATTCCTCGCGGCCGTTCTGGTAGGCCGAACGGGCCTGGATGGCAATCAGCCGTTGTTGTTCAACGCGGGCGCTCTGGAGTTTTTTTTTCTCGGTATCAAGGCGCTCCAGCTCGCCCTCGGTCTTTTTTAGTTCTTGTTGCAGGGCCTCCACCTGTTTCTCGAGGTTGCCGATGTCGGTCTCGGTGGACTTGAGGTCTTTCTGCACGCCGGATTTCTCTTCCTGGAGCTTGCCCAGCATCTTTTTGAGCTCGGCGATGTCCTGGCGGGTGGCGTCCAGTTGTTGCTGGGTCTGTGCGCGCTCATCGGCAAATGCCGGGCTGAGCAGGCAAGACAGGGCGAGTAGGATCAGGGCGCGGAGCATGGGGTTGGGCGTACCAGGGATGGAGACTGGCCTAGTATGCCCGCGCGAGCCTGCAAAAAAAACGCCTCGCGGCAGATGCGGCGAGGCGTTTGTCTGGAATTCATGTGTCAGGGGTCTGCTTCGCAGCCCATTCGCGGGGCAAGCCCGCTCCCACAGGAGAGTTGCTGCTGTTGAAACAGTACCGCCCCTGTGGGAGCGGGCTTGCCCCGCGGATGGGCCGCAAAGCGGCCCCCTACACCGATCAGGCGTCGATCAGGATCGACGTCCCGGTCATTTCCACAGGCTTTTCCATCCCCAGCAATTTCAGCATGGTCGGCGCCACGTCGGCCAGCACGCCGCCTTCGCGGACCTTGACCTTGCGCTTGCCCACATAGATGAACGGCACTGGCTCGGTGGTGTGCGCGGTGTGCGCTTGGCCGGTGCAGGCGTCTTCCATTTGCTCGACGTTGCCGTGGTCGGCGGTGATCAGCGCTTCACCGTCGACTTTATCCAGCGCCTCGACGATACGCCCGACACAGGTATCCAGCGCTTCGACGGCCTTGACTGCAGCCTCGAATACACCCGTGTGGCCGACCATGTCGCCGTTGGCGTAGTTGACGATGATCACGTCGAAACGCTGTTGCTCGATGGCTTCGACGATGCGGTCGGTGACTTCCGGCGCGTTCATTTCCGGTTGCAGGTCGTAGGTGGCGACCTTCGGCGACGGGATCAGGATGCGCTCTTCGCCTTCGAACGGCTCTTCACGGCCGCCCGAGAAAAAGAACGTGACGTGCGCGTACTTTTCGGTCTCGGCGATGCGCAGCTGGGTCTTGCCGTTCTTGGCCAGGTATTCGCCCAGCACGTTGTCCAGGCTGGACGGTGCAAAGGCTGCTGGCGCCGGGATTTTTGCCGAATACTGGGTCAGGCCGATGTAAGCCGCCATCTTCGGCAGGCGCGCACGCGGGAATTCGTTGAAGTCCGGCTCGACGAAGGCACGCGACAGTTCGCGGGCGCGGTCGGCGCGGAAGTTCATGAAGATCACTGCGTCGCCGTCTTCAACCTTGACGGCCTCGCCAATGCGCGTGGCTTTGACGAACTCGTCGTTTTCTTCACGGGCGTAGGCGGCTTCAAGGCCGGCCAGGGCGGTGTCTGCGGTGTAGTCGGCAACGCTGTCGACGATCAGGTTGTAGGCCGCGGCAACGCGGTCCCAACGGTTGTCGCGGTCCATGGCGAAGTAGCGGCCGATGAGGCTGGCGATGCGGCCCTTGCCCAGCTTGGCGAAGGTCTGGTCGAGCAACTCGATGGACGACTCGGCGCTGCGTGGCGGCGTGTCGCGGCCGTCGAGGAAGGCGTGCAGGTAGATTTTTTCGGCGCCACGCTGTGCGGCCAGTTCGGCCATGGCGATCAGGTGGTCCTGGTGGCTGTGCACGCCGCCGTCGGACAGCAAACCGAGGATGTGCACGGCCTTGCCGGCACCGACAGCCTTGTCTACCGCGCCGGTGAGCACCGGGTTGCTGAAGAACTCGCCATCACGAATAGCCTTGGTGACCCGGGTGAAGTCCTGGTAGACGACGCGGCCGGCACCGAGGTTCATGTGGCCGACTTCGGAGTTGCCCATCTGCCCGTCTGGCAGGCCGACATCCATGCCTGAACCGGAGATCAAGCCATGCGGCTGACTGGCGCGCAGGCGGTCATAGACCGGTGTGTTGGCGGCATAGATGGCGTTGTATTCGGGGCTTTCGCTGTGGCCGAAGCCATCCAGGATGATCAGGACCAGGGGTTTGGGCGTACTCGTCATCAATCAAACTCACGGTTGTTCAAAGATGATAAAGACACGCATTTTAGGGCAAATGCGCCATCAACGGCGAATATTCGTCCCATCCCCCGACCGGCGCAGCCACCGCGCCAGGGCAAAGCTGCTTTTCTGGCCGGCCAGTCGGGCTTTGGTGGTCATGGGGGGCTGTGTATACTGGCCGGCATTTTCAATCGCCTGGAACACCGCTGATGGTTGCTCACCTGATTCAATTCGCGACAGATCACTACATCCTGGTTGCGATCTTCGTTGTTCTGCTGGTCCTGCTGCTCATCAATGAAGTCCGCCGTGGCGGCCAGAGCCTGAGCAATGGCCAGTTGACTGCCCTGGTCAACGCTGACAAGGCCCTGGTCATCGACATCCGTACCGCCAAGGAATACTCCGCGGGCCACATCGTGGGTGCCGTGAACATCCCGCAGGACAAGCTGGTCAGCCGTATGGCCGAGCTGGAAAAGCACAAAGAAAAGACCCTGATCATCGTCGATGCGATGGGCCAGCAGTCCGGCACGCTCTGCCGCGAGCTGCTCAAAGCTGGTTACAACGCCGCCAAGCTGAGCGGTGGCGTTTCCAGCTGGAAAGCCGATAACCTGCCCCTGGTGAAGTGATATGAAGCCCGTCATCGTTTATTCCAGCGACTACTGCCCCTACTGCATGCGCGCCAAATACCTGCTCGAGAGCAAGGGCGTTGCGTTCGAGGAAATCAAGGTCGACGGCAAACCGCAGGTTCGCGCCGAAATGAGCCAGAAGGCCGGCCGTACGTCGGTGCCACAGATCTGGATCGGCAGCACCCATGTCGGTGGATGCGATGACCTCTATGCCCTGGAGCGCGCCGGCAAGCTCGACGCGCTGCTGGCGGCCTGATTTGCACTGCATTCAAAAACATTAGGATAAGGATCTGCCATGACTGACCAACAGACCAACGGCGCAGCTGCCGAAGACAACAGCCCTCAGTTCTCCCTGCAGCGCATCTACGTGCGTGACCTGTCGTTCGAGGCCCCGAAAAGCCCGCAGATCTTCCGCCAGCAGTGGGAGCCGAGCGTTGCCCTGGACCTGAACACCAAGCAGAAAGCCCTGGAAGGCGACTTCCATGAAGTGGTGCTGACCCTGTCGGTGACCGTCAAGAACGGTGACGAAGTGGCCTTCATCGCTGAAGTGCAGCAGGCCGGCATCTTCCTGATCGCCAACCTCGACGCTTCGTCGATGAGCCACACCCTCGGCGCGTTCTGCCCGAACATCCTGTTCCCGTACGCCCGTGAGACTCTGGACAGCCTGGTGACCCGCGGTTCGTTCCCAGCGCTGATGCTGTCGCCGGTCAACTTCGACGCCCTGTACGCGCAAGAGCTGCAGCGTATGCAGGAAGCGGGCGAGACGCCGACCGTTCAGTAAGAGCTGCCGGTTTCAGAAAGGCGCCTCTCGGGGCGCTTTTTTATTGCCTGTTCTGGCCTCTGCGCGGGGCAAGCCCGCTCCCACATTGAAATGCGTACGCCAAACCATTGTGGGAGCGGGCTTGCCCCGCGAAGAGGCCGTTCCTGCCAATGCATCAGCTTCCGGCAAACCCATTCTGCCGCCAGGCCTCATACACCGTCACCGCCACGGTATTGGACAGGTTCAGGCTGCGGCACCCCGGCCGCATCGGCAGGCGCAAGCGCTGCTCGGCCGGCAGGCTGTCCAGCACGTCGGCTGGCAAGCCGCGGCTTTCGGGGCCAAACAGGAAGGCGTCGCCCGGCTGGTAAGCTACTTCGTGGAAGGGGTGCGAGCCCTTGGTGGTGAAGGCGAACAGCCGTGGGTTACCCAGGCTTTCCAGGCATCCGGCCAGGCTCTCGTGGCGCTTGAGCGTGGCATACTCGTGGTAGTCCAGCCCCGCCCTGCGCAGGCGCTTGTCATCCAGTTCGAAGCTGATGGGCTCGATCAGGTGCAGGTGGCAACCGCTGTTGGCGCAGAGGCGAATGATGTTGCCGGTATTCGGCGGAATTTCTGGTTGAAAAAGGATGACGTGAAACATGCACGGCTCCAGGCGTGAAGATGACGAGCATTCTACCCCTGAACCGGACCTGCGTTCGAAGGCCTTCCCACGGGTGATGCTATCGCTGGCCATTGTCGGCCTGATGGTGGGCTTGATGATCGGCCGCCTGACCACCCCCGATGAGCGGGTGCTGGAGCAGGTCGAGGTGGTTCAGGACGGGCTCGACCTGTGGTTCAACGAAGAGCCGAAGCTGCATGGCGAGAACGTCGAGGGCACGGTTGCCCTGCTGTTCGAGGCCCAGGGCAAGGCCCAGCGGGGGCAATTGAGCCTGCAGGGTAAACCGGTGGGCTGGCGTGTGCAGAAAAGCGAGGAAGGGCTGTTGCTGACGGTGGTGGCCGCGCGCCCTCTGCACGGCGAGTGGGCCGGTGCAGAGGACGCTGGGCGTTGGCGTGTGCAGGTGAGGCTGCACGAATAAAAGAGGGGATGTCCCGGCCTGCCTGTACCAGGGTCCCCAAAACTTGCGCTATTGCAAATAAAAGAGGGGTTTTCCCGGCCTGCCTGTACCGAGGACCCCGAAACTGGAGATACAGGACTTATTGCAGGGGGCGTGCCAGTTTTGCAAAACCCGGAAACATTGGCTTTCAGGGCTTTCTTGCCAGGTTTTGAGGGTTTTTGTGCCTTCGTGCGGTGCAGAGGGCACAGGATCGGTGCATGCGGCTGAAATGATTGGGGCCGCTTTGCGGCCCTTTCGCGGCACAAGGCCGCTCCTACAGGCCCGCGCTGGATTCAAGGTAAGCGCGGACCTGTAGGAGCGGCCTTGTGCCGCGAAAGGGCTGCAAAGCAGCCCCAGTATTCAATGACCTGTGTGTGCCTCAATGGTCTTCGCTGTCATCCTCATCGCCGCCGGCGACATTCATCCCCAGCTCCTTGATCTTGCGCGTCAAGGTATTGCGCCCCCAGCCCAGTAACAACGCCGCATCCCGACGCCGCCCGGCCGTGTGCTTGAGGGCGGTCTCGATCATGATCCGTTCGAAACTGGGCACCGCACTGTCGAGCAGGTTCGATTGACCACGGGCCAGCGCCTGGTCCGCCCACTGGCGCAGCGCCTGTTCCCAGTTGGTCACGGGGGCGGCGTCCTGCGGCAGGTTCAGCAACTCGGGAGGCAAGTCACCGATCAGCACTTCACGGCTGGACGCCATCACGGTGATCCAGCGGCAGGTGTTTTCCATCTGCCGCACGTTGCCCGGCCACGGCAGGTTGCGGATGAACTCTTCGGTTTCCGGCTTCAGCAGTTTTGGCTCCACCGCCAGCTCCTGCGCGGCGCGGGCGAGGAAGTGGCGGGCGAGCGCAGGGATATCTTCGCGGCGGTCGGCCAGGCGCGGAATGTGGATGCGGATCACATTGAGCCGGTGGAACAAGTCCTCGCGGAACTTGCCAGCCTGCACCAACGACTCCAGGTTCTGGTGGGTGGCGGCAATGATGCGCACATCCACCTTGACCGGCACGTGGCCACCCACCCGGTAGAACTCGCCATCGGCCAGCACCCGCAGCAGGCGGGTTTGGGTGTCGGCGGGCATGTCGCCGATCTCGTCGAGGAACAACGTACCGCCATCGGCCTGCTCGAAGCGGCCGCGGCGCAGGTTGGCCGCACCGGTAAAGGCGCCTTTCTCGTGGCCGAACAGCTCGGACTCCATCAGGTCCTTGGGGATGGCTGCCATGTTCAGGGCAATGAACGGTGACGCCGCACGCGGGCTGTGGCGGTGCAACGCATGCGCCACCAGCTCTTTGCCGGTGCCGGACTCACCGTTGATCAGTACCGTGATGTTGGAGTGGCTCAGGCGACCGATGGCGCGGAACACCTCCTGCATCGCCGGCGCTTCGCCGATGATCTCTGGCGTGCGGGCCAAAGCTTGTGGCACATCGAGGCCTTGCTGCTCCTGGGCATGCTGGTTGGCGCGCTTGACCAGCGACACTGCCTCGTCCACGTCGAACGGCTTGGGCAGGTACTCGAAGGCGCCGCCCTGGTAGGACGCCACGGCACTGTCGAGGTCGGAGTGAGCGGTCATGATGATGACCGGCAGGCGCGGGTGCTGCTCGCGGATCTGGGCCAGCAGGTCAAGGCCGCTGGTGCCCGGCATGCGGATGTCGGAAATGATTACATCCGGTTGCTGGCGGGCCAGGCGGCCCATCACGCCATCAGCGCTGTCGAAGCTCTGGGTGGTCATGCCTTCCTGTTGCAGGGCTTTTTCCAGGACCCAGCGGATGGAGCGATCATCGTCGACGATCCATACGGTTTCACTTCGGCTCATGAGGCGGTGGCTCCTTGTTCCAGAGGCAGGTAAATCGAGAAGGCGGTATGGCCCGCGTGGCTTTCACACTCGATCAGGCCCTGGTGCTGGCTGATGATGTTCTGGGTGATGGCCAGGCCCAGCCCGGTACCGTCTGGGCGCCCGCTGACCATGGGATAGAAAAGGGTGTCTTGCAGTTCCGACGGGATGCCCGGGCCGTTGTCGATGATCTCGACGCGTGCCACCAGCCGGTGGCGCACATGGCCAATGGTGAACTGGCGCAGCGCACGGCTGCGCAGGGTGATGCGGCCCAGGCGCAGTTCGTTCTGCGAGCTGATCGCCTGCATGGCGTTGCGCACGATGTTCAGCACCGCCTGGATCATCTGCTCACGGTCGATCAGCACATCCGGCAGGCTTGGGTCGTAGTCGCGCACCAACGTGATGCAGCCCTGGCTTTCGGCGTCCACCAGGCTGCAGACCCGTTCCAGCACTTCGTGGATATTGGTCATGGCCAGCGAGGGCAGTTTGTTCGAGCCCAGCATGCGGTCGACCAGGTTGCGCAGGCGGTCGGCCTCTTCGATGATCACGTTGGTGTAGTCGCGCAGGCCTTCTTCAGGCAGCTCGCGGGCCAACAGCTGCGCCGCGCCGCGGATGCCTCCGAGCGGGTTCTTGATCTCGTGGGCCAGGCCACGCACCAGCATCTTGGTGGTTTCCTGCTTGCTCAGCTGGGCTTCTTCCTTGGTGATGCGCAGCAGCCGATCGCGCGGGTGCACCTCGAGCAGCAGCAGGGTCTGGCCCTGGTGCAGAATCGGCGTGACAGCGTAGTCGACGGTGATGGTCTGCCCGGTCAGCGAGGTCAGCTGCGCCTCGCGCTTGGTGAACGGGTGCGCCTGCTCCACCGCCTGGCGCAGCGAGCTGAGCGCTTCGGTCGACTCGGTGAACAGCTCGCTGATGAACTGCCCATGGCTGCGCTGGCCACTGACGGCCAACAGCATTTCTGCCGCCGGGTTCATGTATTCCAGGCGCAGCTCGGCGTTCAGCAGGAGCGTGGCGGTGGTCAGGTTGTCCAGAAGCAGACGGTGCTGTGCATCGCTGATGGTCATAAGGCGTCGTTGACCTCTTTTGGCGCTTGCCTGGCACTAGGTGGCCAGAGCTGGGCGCGCTGTGGATCCGCTGATACCAAGAAAATGCAAGAAACAAACCAAAGCTCCGAAAAGAAGCGAGATTTGCCCATAAAGGCCTGTATCTGCGCAGTTTCGGATCAGAAACTCTGGATGAAACGTTTCACTTGACCCAGATTGGGGAGCATATAAGGGCACGACTGGCAGTTGTGCACCAAGATAGAGCATAGCGGGAGTGGCGAGGGTTCTGCGTGGGCAGAAACAAAAACGGCCTCCCGAAGGAGGCCGTCTTGATCACGTCATCGGCGCCAGGCGCCGATCAGATCAGCAGCTGTAGTACAGCTCGTATTCCAGCGGGTGCACGAAGGTACGGACTTTGATCTCTTCTTCGCTCTTCAGCTCGATGAAGGCATCGATGAAGTCGTCGGAGAACACGCCGCCCTTGGTCAGGAACGCACGGCCTTTATCCAGCTCTTCCAGGGCCTCTTTCAGGCTGCCGCAGACCTGCGGGATGTCTTTCGCCTCTTCAGGCGGCAGGTCGTACAGGTTCTTGTCGGCAGCATCGCCTGGGTGGATCTTGTTCTGGATGCCGTCCAGGCCAGCCATCAGCAGGGCCGCGAAGGCCAGGTACGGGTTGGCCGATGGGTCCGGGAAGCGCGCTTCGATACGGCGGGCTTTCGGGCTGCCGACGTACGGAATACGGATCGAGGCGGAACGGTTGCGCGCCGAGTAGGCCAGCATCACCGGGGCTTCGAAGCCTGGGACCAGACGCTTGTAGGAGTTGGTCGACGGGTTGGTGAAGCCGTTCAGGGCCTTACCGTGCTTGATGATACCGCCGATGAAGTACAGGGCGGTGTCGGACAGGCCGGCATAGCCTTCACCCGAGAAGGTGTTCTTGCCGTCTTTCCAGATCGACATGTGCACGTGCATGCCCGAGCCGTTGTCGCCGTACAGTGGCTTCGGCATGAAGGTGGCGGTACGGCCGTAGGCGTCGGCAACGTTGTGCACGACGTACTTCAGGGCCTGTACTTCGTCAGCTTTCTTCACCAGGGTGTTGAACTTGACGCCGATTTCGTTCTGGCCGGCAGTCGCCACTTCGTGGTGGTGAACTTCAACGGTCTGACCCATTTCTTCCAGTGCGTTGCACATGGCAGTACGGATTTCGTGGTCGTGGTCGAACGGCGGAACAGGGAAGTAGCCGCCTTTGACGCCAGGACGGTGGCCTTTGTTGCCGCCTTCTACGTCAGCGCCAGTCATCCACGAGCCTTGCTCGGAGAAGATCTTGAACATCGAGCCGGAGATGTCCGACTGGAACTTCACTTCGTCGAAGATGAAGAACTCAGGCTCTGGGCCGGCGAATACAGTGTCACCGATGCCGGTGCTCTTCAGGTACTCTTCGGCGCGCTTGGCGATGCCGCGTGGGTCGCGATCGTAGCCCTGCATGCTCGACGGGTCGACGATGTCGCAGGTGATGATCAGGGTCGGCTCTTCGGTGAACGGGTCCAGCACGGCGGTGTCATCGACCGGCATCAGGATCATGTCGGAGGCTTCGATGCCTTTCCAGCCAGCGATGGAGGAACCGTCGAACATCTTGCCGACTTCGAAGAAATCTTCGTCCAGGCCATCACGCGCCGGCATGGTCACGTGGTGCTGAATGCCTTTGGTGTCCGTGAAACGCAGATCAATCCACTTGACGTCATGATCTTTGATGAGTTGAACCGACTTCGACATGTTGTCCTCCGGATGGTCTAGAGCGCGGTGGGCCGCTGCCCTGGAAAAAGGGTGTTGCCGGGCGCGGATAGTCGGCCAAGCTTACCTGCCTCACAAGGGAGCAAATTGCATGCCAGTGCCCGAAAATGGCGAGGGCGGGATAAAAGAGGGCGTTTGCGGGCATCTGGCGACAGGGTAGCGAGGAAAAGTGCACCCTTAAGATGCGGTTCTTGGTATCAGTGCACCAATAGTGTGCGCGTGTTCAGTGTTGTGCTTTCTTTGAGGGCCTCTTCGCGGGTGAACCCGCTCCCACAGGGACCGCAGGGATTTCGAAGATTGTGCAATCCTCTGTAGGAGCGGGTTTACCCGCGAAAGGGCCGGAACAGGCACCCCAAAACCCCGGCCTTGCATTTATCTCAAAGCTTCTGATCAAAAGTTGGTCAAATCCTGAGCAATTTCCGATATAATTCGCGCCCCTCATTTTCGGCAGGCCCTGCGCGCGCTGTTAACCAATGAAACTTATCGTCAAAGTCTTCCCAGAAATCACCATCAAGAGCCGGCCGGTGCGCAAGCGCTTCATCCGTCAGCTCGGCAAGAACATCCGCAACGTGCTCAAGGATTTGGATCCTGAGCTCGCGGTCGATGGTGTTTGGGACAATCTCGAAGTGGTCACCCGCGTCGAAGACGAGAAGGTCCAGCGCGAGATGATCGAGCGCCTCACCTGCACGCCGGGTATCACCCACTTCCTGCAGGTCGAGGAATACCCGCTCGGCGACTTCGACGACATCGTCGAGAAGTGCAAGCAGCACTTCGGTCACCTGCTGGCGGGCAAGCATTTCGCCGTGCGCTGCAAGCGCGGCGGCCACCACGACTTCACGTCGATGGACGTCGACCGCTACGTCGGCAGCCAACTGCGTCAGCAGTGCGGCGCCGCCGGCATCGAGCTGAAGAACCCGGAAGTCCTGGTACGCATCGAAATTCGCAACCAGCGCCTGTACGTGATCCACAACCAGCACCAGGGCATCGGCGGCTATCCGCTGGGCGCCCTGGAGCAAACCCTGGTACTGATGTCCGGTGGCTTCGACTCCACCGTGGCGGCCTACCAGATGATGCGCCGTGGCCTGATGACCCACTTCTGCTTCTTCAACCTCGGCGGGCGTGCCCACGAACTGGGGGTGATGGAAGTTGCCCACTACCTGTGGAAAAAGTACGGCAGCAGCCAGCGCGTGCTGTTCATCAGCGTGCCGTTCGAAGAAGTGGTCGGCGAGATCCTCAACAAGGTCGACAACAGCTACATGGGCGTGACCCTCAAGCGCATGATGTTGCGCGGCGCCGCCCATATGGCCGACCGCCTGCAGATCGACGCGCTGGTCACCGGCGAGGCAATTTCCCAGGTCTCCAGCCAGACCCTGCCGAACCTGTCGATCATCGACTCGGCGACCGACAAGCTGGTGCTGCGCCCGCTGCTGGCCAGCCACAAGCAGGACATCATCGACCAGGCCACCGAAATCGGCACCGCCGACTTCGCCAAGCACATGCCTGAATACTGCGGCGTAATCTCGGTAAACCCGACCACCCACGCCAAGCGTCACCGCATGGAGCATGAAGAGAAGCAATTCGACATGGCCGTGCTGGAGCGCGCCCTCGAACGCGCCAAGTTCATCTCGATCGACCACGTGATCGACGAGTTGGGCAAGGACGTCGAGGTGGAAGAAGTGCGCGAAGCGCTGCCTGGCCAGATCGTCATCGACATCCGTCACCCCGATGCCCAGGAAGACGAACCCCTGGTGATCGAGGGCATCGAAGTCCAGGTGATGCCATTTTATGCAATTAATAGTCGCTTCAAGCAGCTGGATGAAACACGCCAGTACCTGCTGTATTGCGACAAGGGTGTGATGAGCCGACTGCACGCACACCACCTGCTCAGTGAGGGACATGCCAATGTGCGTGTTTATCGTCCGGCATAAGACGCCAGGGCTGTATGGCGGCAGCATCCGCCATCGCCCTCCCGACCACCGGGCCTGCTGAGCCTTATACCTTACATATTGGTCGCCTAGACTAGGCGGCAACCGAATCCTCTGATCGAGATACACTTGTGATCGAAAATCTGCGTAACATCGCCATCATCGCCCACGTTGACCATGGTAAAACCACGTTGGTCGACAAACTCCTGCGTCAGTCCGGCACTCTGGAGCGTAACGAGCTCAACGACGAGCGCGTCATGGACTCCAACGACCAGGAAAAAGAGCGCGGTATTACCATTCTGGCGAAAAACACCGCCATCAACTGGAACGGCTACCACATCAACATCGTCGACACCCCCGGCCACGCCGACTTCGGTGGCGAGGTTGAGCGTGTAATGTCGATGGTCGACTCCGTGCTGCTGCTGGTCGACGCTCAAGACGGCCCGATGCCGCAAACCCGCTTCGTGACCAAAAAGGCCTTCGAAGCTGGCCTGAAGCCAATCGTTGTCATCAACAAGGTTGACCGCCCGGGCGCGCGTCCTGACTGGGTTCTGGACCAGATCTTCGACCTGTTCGACAACCTCGGTGCCACCGACGAACAGCTGGACTTCAAAGTCGTCTACGCCTCGGCCCTGAACGGCATCGCCGGTCTGGACCACACCGAAATGGGCGAAGACATGACTGCCCTGTACCAGGCTGTCATCGACCACGTTCCAGCGCCAGCTGTTGACCGTGACGGCCCGTTCCAGATGCAGATCTCCGCTCTGGACTACAACAGCTTCCTGGGTGTTATCGGTGTTGGCCGTATTGCCCGTGGTCGCATCAAGCCGAACACCCCGGTTGTTGCCATCGACGCTGACGGCAAGAAGCGTAACGGCCGTATCCTCAAGCTGATGGGCCACCACGGCCTGCACCGCGTCGATGTCGAAGAAGCCCAAGCTGGCGACATCGTCTGCATCAGCGGTTTCGACGAGCTGTTCATCTCCGACACCCTGTGCGACCCGACTGCCGTTGAGGCGATGAAGCCGCTGACCGTTGACGAGCCTACCGTTTCGATGACCTTCCAGGTCAACGACTCGCCGTTCTGCGGCAAGGAAGGCAAGTTCGTCACCAGCCGTAACATCAAGGACCGTCTGGACAAAGAGCTGCTGTACAACGTTGCCCTGCGCGTTGAAGAAACCGACTCCCCAGACAAGTTCAAGGTCTCGGGCCGTGGTGAGCTGCACCTCTCGGTACTGATCGAAACCATGCGTCGCGAAGGCTTCGAGCTGGCCCTGGGCCGCCCAGAAGTGATCATCCGCGAAGTGGACGGCGTGAAGCAGGAACCGTTCGAAAACGTCACCATCGACATCCCTGAAGAAGCCCAGGGCAAGGTCATGGAAGAGATGGGTCTGCGTAAAGGCGACCTGACCAACATGGTCCCGGATGGCAAGGGCCGTGTACGCCTGGAATACAACATCCCGGCGCGTGGTCTGATCGGTTTCCGTAACCAGTTCCTGACCCTGACCAACGGTGCAGGCATCCTGACCTCGATCTTCGATCGCTACGACACCGTGAAGTCCGGCCACATGTCCGGCCGTCAGAACGGCGTACTGGTTTCGGTCGAAACCGGCAAGGCGCTGACCTACTCGCTGGAAACCCTCCAGGCGCGTGGCAAGCTGTTTGTCGAGCACGGTCAAGAGATCTACAACGGTCAGATCATCGGCCAGAACAGCCGCGACAACGACCTGGGCGTCAACCCTACCAAGGGCAAGAAGCTCGACAACATGCGTGCTTCGGGTAAAGACGAAGTCATCGCCCTGGTTCCGCCTGTTCGCTTCACCCTGGAACAGGCTCTGGAATACATCCAGGAAGACGAGCTGTGCGAAGTCACGCCGAAGTCCATCCGTCTTCGCAAGAAGATCCTGGACGAAAGCGAGCGTACCCGCGCTGCCAAGAAAGCCAAGAACAGCTGATTTAGCTGTGGCTGAATGAAAACGCCCCCGGTCGAAAGGCCGGGGGCGTTTTTGTTTGAGCGTTTATTGCCCCATGTTGCAACGGAAGTAATTGCTAACTAAGCAGTTTTTGGCAATGCACCACAGCCCCAGTACGCTGCCTGCTTGTAAAAATCAGGGAGCCGAAGATGAAGGGCAGGGGGTGGAAGGAGCATTTGGCGCGTGGCCATATTGATGTTGCGGGAGTGTCCTGGAGCTTGCTCCACTTGCGTCCCGGCTTGCATCAAGTAGTTATCCCAGCCCATTCCACTCAGGAACCGCAAGAAGTGGCGCTGGTAATAGAGTATTCAAGCCACTGTGTCAGTTACGGGCCGAAGCAAGGTGCTGAATTGAATTTCGAGGCTCTAGGCCTCGAGCATTTGCTGATAGATCACAGGGGGATATGCCGGGCGTTTTGCGCTGGGCGATACAGGCTGTCCGTCCAACTGCCGACCATCATGGCATCACTGGCGGATAGGCAGTGTCTGTTTACGGGGCATAGCAACTGGCTGACCATGGAAGGGCATCAATTTGGCTATCCAGAAGGAAGCCGCTATGAGGTCTATTTCAGTCTGCGTCGTGAATCAGCCCGGAGCCTGAAGGTATATGTTGAAAGTGCCTACGTGCGAGACGTTGATCATCCCTCTCATCGTCCGCTTCGCCTGAAACGGCATGAAAAGATAAAGGGCTGGCTGTTGATCATGAAGAAGCTGAGAAATGAGCCGATTCGACGGCCAGTGCAGCGTTAGCTGGCTGCAGAAATACGAAACCCCCAATTAAGGGGGTCGTATCGCGGATGCCCTTAGGGACTTATCCCATCAACCGGCACGGCCGGAACCAGGTGGCGGCGTCTAGACACTTCCCGAGGGAAGCTCCGTGTACATCAAGACGGTTGAAAGTCTATTGGGTCTCTGATGGATCGTCAACGCCCAACCACTTTAGGCTTATAGGCGCAGTACCCCGGCCGCGGCCCAACCTTGGGGTGGTTGCGGCAGGTGTCCGGGCGCTTGTCATAAATGGTGCACAGCCGGCTCTTACGATCCAGGTACATGCAGTCATCGTTGCTCATCCGGGTCAGGGTGAAAATGCCTGACTTCTGGTTGAAGCGTTCGATGATGCCTTCCTTCTGCAGGCGTTTGGCCACGTTTTTGGGCGGTTCGTCTTTTTCGAACTCGTCTACCACGCCAATGCGGATCAGATCCTTGATCTTCACCTCCACCGGCAGGGTGCAACAGGTCGAGTGGCAGCCACCGCACATGTGGCTGGCATAGCGCTGCCAAGTCTCCAGGCGGTCGACTTCGGCGGCGGCGATCAGGGTCGTTTTCATCGTTATGGGGGTGAATCACGGGCTTGGGGCGCGCGATGATACCGGAGTTGTTCAATTTGTGAACAACCTTTTGCCCGATTCACGGTGTTGATTCAGTGTTCAGGCATGAAAACTGCGAACAGGAACGGTAAGTCCCTGTCGAAGGGTCTAGTCTCTTCACTCTCCCTCCGTATTCGTCAACTTGCCCGAGGATGCCGCATGTCCCAGGAACCCAAAGCACGTGACGCCGAGGTGGCCGATTTTCGCGCCGCTGTACTGGATAAGCTGACCTACGCGGTCGGCAAGGACCCCGAGCATGCCTTCGACCATGACTGGTTCGAAGCCATTGCCCTGGCCGCGCGTGATCACATGGTCGATCACTGGATGGACCACACCCGTCAGGCCTACCGGCGCAGTCAAAAGCGGGTGTATTACCTTTCTCTGGAGTTTCTCATCGGGCGGCTGCTGTACGACAGCCTGAGCAACCTGGGCTTGCTGGACATCGCCCGTGAAGCCCTTGATGGCCTGAATGTCGACCTGGAGCGTATCCGCCTGCTCGAGCCGGATGCGGCGCTGGGCAACGGTGGCCTGGGGCGGCTCGCCGCTTGTTTCATGGAAAGCATGTCGACCCTGGGTATCGCCGCCCACGGCTACGGCATCCGCTACGAGCACGGCCTGTTTCGCCAGGCGGTGGTCGATGGCTGGCAGCAGGAGCAGACCGAAAACTGGCTGGACTTTGGCAACCCCTGGGAGTTCGAGCGCGCCGAGGTAATCTACCCGATCAGTTTCGGCGGCAGCGTCGAAACGGTGCAAGACACCCACGGCCAGCAACGGCAAGTCTGGTGGCCTGGCGAGACGGTGCGCGCGGTGGCCTATGACACGCCGGTGGTCGGCTGGCGTGGCGCCAGCGTCAACACCTTGCGCCTGTGGCGTGCCCGGGCGCTGGAAGAGCTGCACCTGGAGCGCTTCAACGCCGGTGACCATCTGGGCGCGGTCGCCGAAGTGGCCCGTGCCGAGAGCATCTCACGCGTTCTCTACCCGGCCGACAGCACCGAGGCTGGGCAGGAACTGCGCCTGCGCCAAGAATACTTCTTCGTTTCGGCCTCGCTGCAGGACCTGCTGCGACGCCACCTGAACATGCACAAGGACTTGCTCAACCTGCCCGATGCGGCGGCCATCCAGCTCAACGACACGCACCCGTCGATTGCCGTGGCCGAGTTGATGCGCCTGCTGGTCGACCAGCATGAAATCCCGTGGGAAAAGGCCTGGGAGCTGACCGTCGGCACCCTGGCCTACACCAACCACACCCTGCTGCCCGAGGCGCTGGAAACCTGGCCGGTGGCGCTGATGGAGCGCATGCTGCCGCGGCACATGCAGATCATCTACCTGATCAACGCTTACCATATCGACGCCCTGCGCGCGAAAGGTCTGCATGACTTCGACGTGCTGCGGGCGGTGTCGTTGATCGAGGAAGAAAACGGCCGCCGGGTCCGCATGGGCAACCTGGCGTTTCTGGGGTCGCACAGCGTCAACGGCGTGTCGGCACTGCACAGTAAGTTGATGAAGAGCACGGTGTTCGCCGAGCTGCACAAGCTCTACCCGCAGCGGATCAACAACAAGACCAACGGCATCACGTTCCGGCGCTGGCTGTACCAGTCCAACCCGCAGTTGACCGAAATGCTGGTTGAGGCGCTGGGCCCGGAGCTCAAGGATGACCCGGAAGGGTTGCTCGCCAACCTGGTGCCGTTTGCCGACAAGAGCAGCTTCCGCAAGCAATTCGCCGCCCAGCGCCTGCACAGCAAGCGCGCCCTGGCCAGCATCATCCAGGACCGTATCGGCGTGACGGTCAACCCGGAGGCGTTGTTCGATGTGCAGGTCAAGCGCATCCACGAATACAAGCGCCAACTGCTCAACCTGTTGCACACCGTGGCCTTGTACCAGGCCATACGCAACGACCCGGGCACCAACTGGGTGCCGAGGGTGAAGATTTTCTCCGGCAAGGCTGCGGCCAGCTATCACCAGGCCAAGCTGATCATCAAATTGGCCAACGACATCGCTCGGGTGGTGAACAACGACCCGACCGTGCGCGGCCTGCTCAAGGTGGTGTTCCTGCCCAACTACAACGTCAGCCTGGCCGAAAGCATCATCCCGGCGGCGGACCTTTCCGAGCAGATCTCCACGGCCGGCTATGAAGCATCGGGTACCAGCAATATGAAGTTCGGCCTCAATGGCGCGCTGACCATTGGCACACTGGACGGCGCCAACGTCGAGATGTGCGAGCACGTGGGGGCCGACAACATGTTCATCTTTGGCCTGACGGCGCAGCAGGTCGAGGCGCGGCGGCGAGCGGGGGATTTTGGCGCCAGTGTGGCGATTGCCGAGTCAAGTCGCTTGAACGATGTGCTTCAGTCGATTCGCAGCGGGGTGTTCTCGCCGGATGATCCCTCGCGCTATACCGGGTTGATCGATGGGCTGGTGGCGTATGACCGCTTCCTGGTGTGCGCCGATTTCGATGCCTACTGGGATGCTCAGCGGCGGGTCGAGGAGCTGTGGCATACGCCGCAGGAATGGTGGCGGATGGCGGTGCTGAACACGGCAAAGATGGGCTGGTTCTCGTCGGACCGGACCATTCGGGAGTATGCGGGGGAGATCTGGAAGGCACTGGATTGAGCAGGGGGCCGCGGTGCGGCCCATTCGCGGGGCAAGCCCGCTCCCACAGGATCTGCGTTGCCTTGAAGGCTGCGCAAAACCTGTAGGGGCGGGCTTGCCCGCGAATGGGGCGCACCGCGGCCCCAGTCGACAGCCGGCCTGGCAAAGGCTGAACTACCGACCTATTGTGCCGTCAGACAGCCCAGGCGAGTCTCATCACTCGCTAGCATCGCACTCTCCCTGTAAACTGCGGGGGTTTTTCTCCCCCTTTCCATTTCGGAGCCATACATGTCCCGCGTTACCCTGAGTCGCTATCTGATTGAGCAGACCCGCAGCAACAATACCCCTGCCGATCTGCGCTTCCTGATCGAAGTGGTGGCGCGCGCGTGCAAAGAGATCAGCCACCACGTGTCCAAAGGCGCCCTGGGCGGCGTACTGGGCAGCATGGGCACCGAAAACGTGCAAGGCGAAGTACAGAAGAAGCTGGACGTTATCTCCAACGACATCCTGCTGGAGGCCAACGAGTGGGGCGGCCACCTGGCCGGCATGGCGTCCGAAGAAATGGACAACGCCTACCAGATCCCGGGCAAATACCCCAAAGGCGCCTACCTGCTGGTCTTCGACCCGCTGGACGGCTCGTCGAACATCGACGTCAACGTTTCGGTCGGCACCATCTTCTCGGTACTGCGTTGCCCTAATCAGTACCTGAGCCAGAACGAAAGCCTCAACGAAGAAGCGTTCCTGCAGCCAGGCACCGAGCAGGTTGCTGCCGGTTATGCCATCTACGGCCCGCAGACCATGCTGATCCTGACCCTGGGCAATGGCGTCAAAGGCTTCACCCTGGACCGCGAACTGGGCAGCTTCGTCCTGACCCACGAAAACATCCAGGTACCGGCCACCACCGCCGAATTCGCCATCAACATGTCCAACCAGCGCCACTGGGAAGCCCCGGTACAGCGTTACGTGGACGAACTGCTGGCCGGTGAAACCGGTCCGCTGAAAAAGAACTACAACATGCGTTGGATCGCCTCGATGGTCGCCGACGTGCACCGCATCCTGACCCGTGGCGGTCTGTTCATGTACCCGCGTGACGCTCGCGACCCGAGCAAGCCGGGCAAGCTGCGCCTGATGTACGAAGCCAACCCGATGTCGTTCATCATCGAGCAGGCGGGCGGCGCATCCACCAATGGTTACGATCGTATCCTCGACATCAAGCCAGAGAGCCTGCACCAGCGCGTGTCGGTCATCCTCGGCTCGAAGGAAGAGGTCGAGCGCGTCACCGCGTATCACAAGGAGTAAGTCATGCTCGCACCTTGGCAGCCGTTGCTGGAGTGGTGGTTCGGTTGGGGCACCAGTCCCCAGGCCGTGGCTGACGAGAAGAGCACGCTGTGGTTCGGCAAGCATCACGATGCCGAGGCCCAGGCGCTGTTTGGCGACTTGGTCGAGCACGCCCTGGCGGGCGGGCTCGATGAGTGGCAGCAGAGCCCGCAAGGCTGGCTCGGCCTGCTGATCCTGCTGGACCAGCTGCCACGCATGATCTACCGCGACACGCCGCGCGCCTTCGAAGGCGACCGGCGTGCCCAGGTGGTGGCCATGCAGGGCCTGCAAAAAGCCTGGGATTACCAGTTGCTGCCGATCCAGCGGGTGTTCGTGCTGTTGGTGCTGGAGCATGCCGAGGTGCTGGACTGGCAAAACCTGTGCGTCGAGCGTTACCAGGTGCTGCTGGACGAGCAACCGGAGGCCAATCGCCGGTTGTTCGAGGGGTTCCTCGACTACGCCGAGCAGCACCAGCGGGTGATTGCCCGGTTCGGGCGTTTCCCGCACCGCAACCTGATGCTGGAGCGGCCGAGCACCAGTGAAGAGATGGACTTTTTGCTGGAGCCTGGCTCCAGGTTCTGATTGCCACTGGGCCTGCTGCGCAGGCCTGTCGCGACACAAAAACCGCGCCTGCATCTGCAGGCGCGGTTTTTTTGTGCCTGCCGTTGGCCAGCCGACCAATGGTGTAGGTGAAAAGGGGGGAGGGCAGGGAACCAGGGAGGGATTTTCCCGTCGAAGGTCACTGCAGGCCACTCGCCTGTATCCCCTGTTCAGGAGTGTCCTTCATGTCGTTGCGTTCCCTCGCCCTGTTGTCCCTGTGCGTCGTTCTGACCGCGTGCAGCAAGATCAACCAGGAAAACTATTCCAAGCTCAAGGCCGGTATGAACAAGGCCGAGGTCGAGCAACTGCTCGGCACGCCCACCGAGTGCTCTGGCGCACTGGGCATGAGCAGCTGTACCTGGGGGGACGAGAAGAGCTTTATCAGCGTGCAATACGCGGCCGACAAGGTACTGATGTATTCAGGGCAGGGCCTCAAATGAGGCGTGTCCACCTGCTGCTGGGGTTATGCCTGGTGATGCTGCTGGGCGGCTGCGCCACATCTGCACATGACCCGCTGGCGCCGAAAACCGCCGGCAATGTCGACCTCAAGCGCTACCAGGGCAAATGGTACGAGCTGGCGCGCCTGCCGATGCGTTACCAGGAGGGCTGCGAGCAGTCCGAGGCGCATTACAACCTGAAGCAGGACGGCACGTTTGGCGTGCTCAATCGTTGCCGCACGATCGGTGACGAATGGCTGCGCGCCGAGGGGCATGCCAACATCCAGGAGCCGGGGCATACCGACAAGCTGTGGGTCGAGTTCGATAACTGGTTCACGCGCCTGGTGCCGGGTGTGGCGAGAGGCGAGTACTGGATTCTGTACGTGGACGACCGCTACCACACGGCGATCGTCGGCAGCCCGGACCGCAAATACCTGTGGATCCTGTCCCGTACACCGAGCCTGCCAGCCTGGCAGCGCGAAAGCTTGCTGGCCAAGGCACGGCAGCAGGGGTATGACACCAGCCGGCTGATCTGGCGCACGGCTGACCAGCAGATCGTCAAGTCTCATTGATGCCATTCACGCTGTGTGGTTAGGCGCAGCACAAGGCTGCGCCTACCCTCAATTGAGCAGTTGACGCAAAACCTCGACGAACGCTCGCGCGCTTTCCTCTTCCTGCGCATGGCGCCCCTGGCGCACTACCCATTGCCCGTTGACCATCACATCGCGCACCTGGCGATCGCCGCCCGCGAACAGCCAGCGGTTGAGAATCGCATCGTCCTTTGCCGTAGCGATGTACGGGTCCTGCCCGTCGAGCACCAGCCAATCGGCTCGCTTGCCCACTGCCAACTGGCCGACCGCTTGCCCAAGTGCCTGGGCACCGCCGCTCAAGGCCGCGTCATACAGCGTGCGGCCGACCATCGGTTGGTCGCTGCGGTACAACCGGTTGCGCCGTTGATCGCGTAGCCGCTGGCCATACTCCAGCCACCGCAGCTCCTCCACCACGCTGAGCGACACATGGCTGTCCGAGCCAATGCCCATGCGCCCACCTTGTGCCAGGTACTCCACCGCCGGGAAGATACCGTCGCCCAGGTTGGCCTCGGTGGTCAGGCACAGGCCTGCCACGGCGCCACTGCGGGCCATGGCGGTAACTTCATCGGCTTCGGCATGGGTGGCATGCACCAGGCACCAGCGCGCGTTCACGTCGACATGTTCGTACAGCCACTGCAGCGGGCGGCGGCCGCTCCAGGCCAGGCAGTCGTCGACTTCCTTCTGTTGTTCGGCAATGTGGATATGCACCGGGCTGTGCGGGCTGCCAGCCTCCAGCACATGGGCGATCTGCCCTGGCGTGACCGCCCGTAGCGAGTGGAAGCACAGGCCCAGTTGCTGTGCGGGCTGCGCGGCCAGCAGGGGGGCGAGTAGTGCCTGCAGGCGCAGGTACTGCTCGGTGGAGTTGATGAACCGCCGTTGCCCTTCGTTCGGAGCCTGGCCGCCGAAACCGGCGTGGCTGTAGAGCACCGGCAGCAGGGTCAGGCCAATGCCGCTGCTGGCTGCCGCCGCGCTGATGCGCCGGGACAGTTCGGCAGGGTCAGCGTAGGCCTTGCCAGCCTGGTCGTGGTGCACGTAATGGAATTCGGCCACCGAGGTGTAGCCGGCCTTGAGCATCTCGATATACAGCTGGCGGGCGATGACCTGCAGTTGCTCCGGGGTGATCTGGCCCACCAGGCGGTACATCAGGTCACGCCAGGTCCAGAAGCTGTCGTTGGGGTTGCCCGCCACTTCCGCCAGCCCTGCCATGGCACGTTGAAACGCATGGGAATGCAGGTTGGGCATGCCCGGCAGCAGCGGGCCGGCCAGCCGTTCGGCGCCTTCGGCCGAAGCATCGGGCTCGATACGGGCCACGTTGCCATCGCTGGCGACCTCGATTCGGACATTGCTGGCCCACCCATTGGGCAGCAGGGCACGTTCGGCGAAGTAGGCGGACATCGGTGAAATCCTGTTATTGTTAACTTGTATATACATATACAGGCGTTTGCCTGCCGGGTAAACTGCGGCAAGCTACCGCTCATTCAATCGCACAAGGATCCAACGCCGTGCCGACACCTCCTGTCTCCGCGCTGGTTGCCCAGATGGGCGAGGGCCCGGCGCCGCTGTACGCGCGGGTCAAACAGATGATCATCCAGCACATCGACAACGGCAGCTGGCCGCCTCATCACCGGGTCCCTTCGGAAAGCGAACTGGTCAGCCAATTGGGCTTCAGCCGCATGACCATCAACCGCGCCCTGCGTGAGCTCACGGCCGAAGGTTTGCTGGTGCGCATGCAAGGGGTCGGCACGTTCGTCGCCGAGCCCAAGAGCCGCTCGGCGCTGTTCGAGGTCAACAACATCGCCGACGAAATTGCCGGGCGTGGCCACCAGCATAGCTGCCAGGTGATCACCCTTACCGAAGAAGCGGCCGGCTCCGAGCGCGCACTGGCGCTGGACATGCGCGAAGGCCAGCGGGTGTTCCATTCGCTGATCGTGCACTACGAAAATGGCATCCCGGTGCAAATCGAGGACCGCTACGTCAACGCAGCGATCGCCCCTGATTACCTCAAGCAGGATTTCACCCGGCAGACGCCTTACGCCTACTTGTCCCAAGTCGCCCCGTTGACCGAGGGTGAGCACGTGGTCGAGGCGATCCTAGCCGAGCCGCACGAGTGCCAGTTGCTGCAGATCGAGCGGGGCGAGCCATGCCTGCTGATTCGCCGCCGCACCTGGTCCGGTCGCCAGCCGGTCACCGCTGCGCGGTTGATCCACCCCGGTTCCCGTCATCGCCTTGAAGGACGTTTCAGCAAATGAGCCAGATGCAGGTGTTGCGTGCGCAGGGGTACCCGCGCATGCCGTGGAAGAACGGCGGTGGCTTTACCGAGGAAATCACCCGCGACAGTGGCGAGGGCCTCGATGGGTTCGGCTGGCGTCTGTCGATTGCCGATATCGAAGAGTCAGGCGGGTTCTCGTCGTTCACCGGTTACCAGCGGATCATCACCGTGCTGGAGGGTGATGGCATGCGCCTGTTGGTCGATGGCCAGGCCAGTCGGCCGCTGTTGCCGTTCGATGCCTTTGCGTTTGCTGGCGAAAGCCAGGTCAGTTGCAAGCTGCTAGGTGGGGCGATTCGTGATTTCAACCTGATCTATTCGCCGCAGCGGTATCGGGCGCGGTTGCAGTGGCTCGATGGTACCCACCGGCTGTTCAGCTCGGCGTCGACGCTGTTGTTGTTTGCGTCCAGTAGCCAGGTCGAAGTGGCAATGGCGGGGCGTGAGATGCAGCGGCTGGGGTTGTATGACTGCCTGCGGCTTGAGGGTAACGATGAGTTGCTGGGGCTGGAGGTTCAGGGGCGTTTTTGCCTGATAGAGCTGACAGCGCGCTGAGGGCTCGCCAGTAGATTTTTGGCGCCTGTGAGATCGAGCGCCGCCCGCGCGGCGCATCGCGAGCAACGCTCGCTCCTACGTTTGTTTTTGGCCAGTAACACCTGTAACAGACGCACGCGATCGCCTTTGCGCATGGCGCGATATCGCGTCGAACAAACAAGGCGGTCGCGCGCGTTTGCCCCAGGAATAATTGGCCCGAAACAAACGTAGGAGCGAGCGTTGCTCGCGATGCGCCGCGCGGGCGGCGCTCGGTCTATGCACCACCGCACAACTCAAGCCAGGAGCGAACAGGTCCAAATATTTTGGTTGTCCATGCTTGTACATACAAGTAAAGGTGTGTTTGTATATTGACCACGACACACCTGCCCGCGGACGACCGCAGAGGACCCTTCCCGTGACCGACAACAACAAATACCGTGACGTTGAAATCCGTGCCCCACGTGGCAACAAGCTGACCGCCAAAAGCTGGCTGACCGAAGCGCCACTGCGCATGCTGATGAACAACCTCGATCCGCAGGTCGCCGAAAACCCGAAAGAACTGGTGGTCTACGGTGGTATTGGTCGCGCTGCCCGCAACTGGGCCTGCTACGACAAGATCGTCGAGACCCTGACCCGCCTGGAAGACGACGAAACCCTGCTGGTGCAGTCGGGCAAGCCGGTCGGCGTGTTCAAGACCCACAGCAACGCCCCCCGCGTACTGATCGCCAACTCCAACCTGGTGCCGCACTGGGCTAACTGGGAACACTTCAACGAACTGGATGCCAAGGGCCTGGCCATGTACGGCCAGATGACCGCCGGCAGCTGGATCTACATCGGCAGCCAGGGCATCGTCCAGGGCACCTACGAAACCTTCGTCGAGGCCGGCCGCCAGCACTACGGTGGCAGCCTGAAAGGCAAGTGGGTACTGACCGCAGGCCTCGGCGGCATGGGCGGCGCCCAGCCACTGGCCGCGACCCTGGCCGGCGCGTGCTCGTTGAACATCGAATGCCAGCAGAGCCGTATCGATTTCCGTCTGGAAACCCGCTACGTCGACGAGCAGGCCACCGACCTCGACGACGCCCTGGCACGCATCGCCAAGTACACCGCCGAAGGCAAGGCCATCTCTATCGCCTTGCACGGTAACGCCGCTGAAATCCTGCCTGAGCTGGTCAAGCGTGGCGTGCGCCCGGACATGGTCACCGACCAGACCAGCGCCCACGACCCGCTCAACGGCTACCTGCCGGCCGGCTGGACCTGGGAGCAGTACCGCGACCGCGCGCAGACCGAACCGGCTGCGGTGGTCAAGGCTGCCAAGCAGTCCATGGCTGTGCACGTACAGGCCATGCTCGATTTCCAGAAGCAGGGCATCCCGACCTTCGACTACGGCAACAACATTCGCCAGATGGCCAAGGAAGAGGGCGTGGCCAACGCCTTTGATTTCCCAGGCTTCGTACCGGCCTACATTCGCCCGCTGTTCTGCCGCGGCGTAGGCCCGTTCCGCTGGGCCGCGCTGTCTGGCGAAGCCGATGACATCTACAAGACCGACGCCAAGGTCAAAGAACTGATCCCCGACGACGCCCACCTGCACCGCTGGCTGGACATGGCCCGCGAGCGCATCAGCTTCCAAGGCCTGCCAGCGCGTATCTGCTGGGTCGGCCTGGGCCTGCGCGCCAAGCTGGGCCTGGCGTTCAACGAAATGGTCCGCAGCGGCGAGCTGTCGGCGCCGATCGTGATTGGCCGCGACCACCTGGACTCCGGTTCGGTATCGAGCCCCAACCGCGAAACCGAAGCCATGCGTGACGGCTCCGACGCCGTCTCCGACTGGCCGTTGCTCAATGCCCTGCTCAACACCGCCAGCGGCGCCACCTGGGTGTCGCTGCACCACGGCGGCGGCGTAGGCATGGGCTTCTCGCAGCACTCCGGCATGGTCATCGTCTGCGACGGTACCGATGAAGCCGCCGAGCGCATCGCCCGCGTGCTGACCAACGACCCAGGCACCGGCGTTATGCGCCATGCCGATGCCGGCTACGACATCGCCGTCGATTGCGCCAAAGAGCAAGGCCTCGACCTGCCAATGATCACGGGCTGATCGCTGCACTTTGAGAGATACTGAACAACAAGAAGGGGCCTGCGGGCCCCGACAGAATGGAGTAGCGAAGTGACCGAACTGACCCTCAAGCCTGGCACCCTGACCCTGGCCCAGCTGCGCGCGATCCACGCCGCACCCGTGCGCCTGCGCCTGGATGCCAGCGCCGACCAGCCGATCAACGACAGCGTTGCCTGCGTCGAACAGATTCTTGCCGAAGACCGCACCGCCTACGGCATCAACACCGGTTTCGGCCTGCTGGCCTCGACCCGCATTGCCAGCCATGACCTGGAAAACCTGCAGCGCTCGCTGGTGCTGTCCCACGCCGCCGGCATCGGCGCGCCGTTGGACGACGACCTGGTGCGCTTGATCATGGTGCTCAAGATCAACAGCCTCAGCCGTGGTTTCTCCGGCATCCGCCGCAAGGTGATCGATGCCCTGATCGCCTTGGTCAACGCCGAAGTCTACCCACACATCCCGCTCAAAGGCTCGGTCGGTGCTTCCGGCGACCTGGCACCGCTGGCGCACATGTCGCTGGTGCTGCTCGGCGAAGGCAAGGCGCGCTACAAGGGCCAGTGGCTGTCGGCCACCGAAGCCCTGGCCGTTGCTGGCCTGGAACCTCTGACCCTGGCCGCCAAAGAGGGCTTGGCCCTGCTCAACGGCACCCAGGCGTCCTCGGCCTACGCCTTGCGCGGGCTGTTCTACGCCGAAGACCTGTATGCCGCCGCCATTGCCTGCGGTGGCCTCACCGTGGAAGCGGCGCTGGGCTCGCGTTCGCCGTTCGATGCACGGGTACATGCCGTGCGTGGCCAGCGTGGCCAGATCGACACCGCCGCGTGCTTCCGCGACCTGCTGGGTGAAACCAGCGAAGTCTCGCAATCGCACAAGAACTGCGACAAGGTCCAAGACCCGTACTCGCTGCGCTGCCAGCCACAGGTCATGGGCGCTTGCCTGACCCAGCTGCGCCAGGCTGCCGAAGTGCTGGGCATCGAAGCCAACGCCGTGTCCGACAACCCGCTGGTGTTCGCTGCAGAAGGTGACGTGATCTCGGGCGGTAACTTCCACGCCGAACCGGTGGCCATGGCTGCTGACAACCTGGCCCTGGCCATCGCCGAAATCGGCTCGCTGAGTGAGCGCCGCATTTCGCTGATGATGGACAAACACATGTCCCAACTGCCGCCGTTCCTGGTGGAAAACGGTGGGGTCAACTCCGGCTTCATGATCGCCCAGGTCACCGCTGCTGCGCTGGCCAGCGAGAACAAGGCGCTGTCGCACCCGCACAGCGTCGACAGCCTGCCCACCTCGGCCAACCAGGAAGACCACGTATCGATGGCCCCGGCGGCGGGCAAGCGCCTGTGGGAAATGGCCGAGAACACCCGTGGCGTGCTGGCCATCGAATGGCTGGGCGCTTGCCAGGGCCTGGACCTGCGCAAAGGGCTGAAGACCTCCGCCAAGCTGGAGCAGGCGCGTCAGGCGCTGCGCAGCGAAGTGCCGCACTACGACCGCGACCGGTTCTTTGCGCCGGATATCGAGAAGGCTGTCGAACTGCTGGCCAAGGGCAGTCTGACCGGGCTGTTGCCGGCTGGGGTTCTGCCTAGCCTGTAATGCCTTTGGGGCCGCGTTGCGGCCCATTCGCAGCACAAGGCTGCTCCTACAACGGCAACGCTTTCCCTGTAGGAGCAGCCTTGCGCTGCGAAAGGGCTGCAACGCAGCCCCCTCGATCTCACGACCACAAAAACAAAATTAGGACGTGACATGCAACAAGCTCAAGGTCTCAAGCGCGGGCTATCGGCCCGGCACATCCGTTTCATGGCGCTCGGCTCCGCTATCGGTACCGGGCTTTTCTACGGTTCCGCCTCTGCCATCCAGATGGCCGGCCCCGCCGTGCTGCTGGCCTACCTGATCGGCGGCGCCGCCGTGTTCATGGTCATGCGCGCCCTCGGCGAGATGGCCGTGCACAACCCGGTCGCCGGCTCCTTCGGCCACTACGCCACGACCTACCTCGGCCCTATGGCCGGCTTCATCCTCGGCTGGACCTACGCCTTCGAAATGGTCATTGTCGCCATCGCCGACGTGACCGCCTTCGGTATCTACATGGGCTTCTGGTTCCCTGAAGTGGCCCGCTGGATCTGGGTACTGGGCATCGTCTTCCTGATTGGCGGCCTGAACCTGTGCAACGTCAAAGTGTTCGGCGAAATGGAATTCTGGCTGTCGCTGCTCAAGGTCGGCGCCATCGTCGCGATGATCCTCGCCGGCCTCGGCATCATGGCCTTCGGCTTCAGCCAGGTGGGCACCGGGCATGCCGTCGGCTTGAGCAACCTGGTCGAGCATGGCGGCTTCATGCCTAACGGTGTCGGCGGCCTGATCGCCTCCTTCGCGGTGGTCATGTTTGCCTTTGGCGGTATCGAAATCATCGGCGTGACCGCCGGTGAGGCCAAGGACCCACAACGGGTCATCCCCAAGGCCATCAATGCCGTGCCACTGCGCATCCTGCTGTTCTACGTGCTGACCCTGTTCGTGCTGATGTGCCTGTACCCGTGGCCGCAGATCGGCAGCGAAGGCAGCCCGTTCGTGCAGATCTTCAGCAACCTGGGGATCGGTTCGGCAGCGGCAGTGCTGAACGTGGTGGTGATTTCCGCTGCGATTTCGGCCATCAACAGCGACATCTTCGGCGCCGGCCGCATGATGTATGGCCTGGCCCAGCAAGGCCACGCCCCGCGTGGTTTCAGCAAGCTGTCCAAGCACGGCGTGCCGTGGATGACCGTGGTGGTCATGGGCGCGGCGCTGCTGGTTGGGGTGTTGCTCAACTACCTGATCCCCGAGAACGTGTTCCTGCTGATCGCTTCGATCGCCACCTTCGCCACTGTGTGGGTGTGGCTGATGATCCTGGTCACTCAGGTCGCCATGCGCCGCAGCATGAGCCGCGAAGAAGCCGCGCAGCTCGCGTTCCCGGTACCGTTCTGGCCCTATGGCCCCGCCATGGCCATCGCGTTCATGGTGTTCATCTTTGGCGTGCTCGGTTACTTCCCGGATACCCAGGCCGCGTTGTTGGTCGGTGTCGTCTGGGTGGTGTTCCTGGTCGCGTCCTACCTGCTGTGGTGCAAGCCGCGGGCAGGGCAGGGCAAGGCGGCCCAGGCGCCGGCCGAGCTGCACCGCTAGTACAGGAGATTTGCAAATGAGAACCCTCTGGCAGCACTGCCATGCGGCAACCATGGTGGACGGGCGTTACGCGATCATCGAGGACGCGGCGATCGTCACCTGCGCCGGGCTGATCGAATGGATCGGCCCCCGCAGCGAGCTGCGGCCGGTCGAGGCTGAACGTACGGTGGACCTGGGCTACGCCTGGGTCACCCCTGGCCTGATCGACTGCCACACCCACGCCGTGTTCGGTGGCAACCGCAGCGGCGAGTTCGAGCAGCGCCTGCAAGGCGTGAGCTATGCCGAAATCGCGGCGCAAGGCGGCGGCATCGCCAGCACCGTGCGGGCCACCCGCGCGGCCAGCGAGGATGAGCTGTTCGCCAGTGCTCGCCAGCGGGTTCAGGCGTTGATGCGCGATGGCGTGACCACGCTTGAGGTCAAGTCCGGCTACGGCCTGGACCTGGCCAACGAGCGCAAGATGCTGCGCGTGGCCCGGCGCCTGGCCGACGAATTGCCGCTGGCGGTGCGCGCCACCTGCCTGGCGGCCCACGCCCTGCCGCCGGAGTACGCTGGCCGGGCCGACGACTACATCACCCACATCTGCGACGAGATGCTGCCGGCCTTGGCCGCAGAGGGCCTGGTGGATGCCGTGGATGCCTTCTGCGAACACCTGGCGTTCTCCCCGGCCCAGGTCGAGCGGGTATTCATCAAGGCGCATGAGTTGGGCCTGCCGGTCAAACTGCATGCCGAACAGTTGTCGTCGCTGCACGGCTCCAGTTTGGCTGCGCGCTACCAGGCGCTGTCGGCCGATCACCTGGAGTTCATGACCGAGGAAGACGCCATTGCCATGGCCGCGGCCGGCACTGTCGCCGTGCTGCTGCCGGGCGCCTTCTACTTCCTGCGCGAGACCCAACTGCCCCCGATGGAGGCCTTGCGCCGCCACGGGGTGAAAATTGCCCTGGCCAGTGACCTCAACCCCGGCACTTCGCCAGGGCTGTCGCTGCGCCTGATGTTGAACATGGGCTGCACGCTGTTCCGCATGACCCCCGAAGAAGCCCTGGCCGGCGTGACCACCCATGCCGCTACGGCCCTCGGCCTGGGCGACAGCCACGGCTCGCTTGAAGCCGGCAAGGTGGCCGACTTCGTCGCCTGGCACATCGAACGCCCTGCCGACCTGGCCTATTGGCTCGGCGGCGACCTGCCCAAGCGCGTGGTGCGCCGGGGCCATGAACTTTCCAACTGAGCGAGGCGCAATGGACAAGGTACTGAGTTTTCACCAGGGCCGCCTGCCCCTGCTGATCAGCATGCCCCACGCCGGGCTCGGCCTGACTCAAGCCGTGCGTGAGGGCTTGGTCGACCAGGCGCAGAGCCTGCCCGACACCGACTGGCACATCCCGCGCCTGTACGATTTCGCCCGTGAGCTGGGTGCCAGCGTGGTGGCGGCGGAGTATTCACGCTTCGTCATCGACCTGAACCGCCCGGATGACGACAAGCCGCTGTACGCCGGGGCCACCACGGGGCTGTACCCGGCCACGCTGTTCGAGGGTGAGCCACTGTTCAAACACGGCAAGGAACCCTCCGCGGACGAGCGCAAGGCCTACCTGGAACAGATCTGGCGGCCTTATCACGAGACGATCCAGCGCGAGCTGGCGCGCCTGCGCGAGGCGTTCGGCTACGCCTTGCTGTGGGATGCCCACTCGATCCGCTCGCTGATCCCGCACCTGTTCGACGGCAAGCTGCCGGACTTCAACCTGGGCACCTTCAACGGCGCCAGTTGCGATGCCGAGCTGGCCGAGCGGCTGCAGGGGGCGTGCGCTGAGGCACAGGGTTACAGCCATGTGCTGAATGGGCGCTTCAAAGGCGGGCATATCACCCGGCATTACGGTAACCCGGCCGAGCACATTCATGCTGTGCAGCTGGAGCTGGCGCAGAGTACCTACATGGAAGAGGTGGAACCCTTCGCGTACCGCGAAGACCTGGCGCAGCCGACCCAAGCGGTGCTGCGCGCGCTGCTTGAGACACTGCTGGCCTGGGGCCGGGAGCGCTACGGAAAGTAAGCGGATGTCGAGCGGCGCAGCGCGCCGCTCAACGGGGCGTCAAGCGTACCTGTAGCTTTCGGCAATGGTCAGTTCGCGTATCAGGTGGGCGACCTTTTGTTCGTATTCGAGCTTCAGGCGTTCGAACAGCGGCGCCAGTGCTTCCAGGGTCGGGCTGGCACCGCCGGGCTCCCGTGTTTCATCTGGCGCATCCAGCACGCGCTGTTGGTAGTCTTGCTCAAGTAAGGCGAACCGTTCTGCATAGGTTTCCCGCAGGTAGTCGACCCAGGCATCCTGCCGGGCGGCGAATAGCAGGAACGGGTCGCCATTTTCATCGGCAAGTACCTGCGCCCGAGCAGCATCCAGCTCTGCGGGGCTGACGTTGGCGCAGGCCTGGTAGAGCATCTTTTTGGGTGCCAGCGGCAGTTCCAAAGCCTCCGCCAGGTTCAGCTTGTAGGCCATGCGCACTTCGGCTTCGTCGCGGGTACCGGCCCGTTCGCGGGCGATGGTTTCGACGGCCTCCAGCCGATAGAGGCGCAGTACCAGCCGATACAGCGCCTGGCCGCGGGACTGCTCGGGCAGCGCCTTGAGTGCCTGCTCGGTGAACACTTTGATTTCCATCTGGTTGAACACCAGCCAGGCGCCGTCGTGGCAGGTCTGGTATAGCCCTTGACCATTGCGCTCGACGCCCGCGTGGGCCATGCCGTTGAACAGTGCACGTTCCTCGGCGCTGTTGCCGGCGACCTCCAGAATGCGCCAGACGCGCGCGACGAAATCGGCGCGGGTGCCCAGCGTTCGGTATGAGGCCGTGTGCGCCAGGCGGCCTACCAGTTCGAGCAATGCCGGCGCTTCGCCGCCCTGCTGCAGCGTCTCCCACACCGTGCGGTGCGCTTCGTTTTCCTCCACGCTTGCCAGGAGCCAGTCGTCGACGTCGGGGGCATCCATTTCAGGTTCCAGGGCGGGGCTGTGGGCATGGCCATGGTCGCCGGAACCGACGCTGTCATCATCGTCGCTGTCATCGGACTCGCTGTCCGAGTCGTGACGCTCGCGCCAATGCTCCTGAAGAATTTCGTCGGGCAGGTCCATCAGAAAACTGTACGACCTATTACGCGCTTCAGAGCCATGGGCGCGGGACATCGTGAAATCGCTCAGCGGGTTGCCACGCAGGGATATTTCCGTGTGCGCATGGTCATTGCGCGGGTTGTACAGGATGTTGTCCGGCAGGTTGACGATCTGGTTATCGTCGAGGTCCAGAATGTCCAGGGGCAGAAGGGTCTCTACCCACGCTGGCCACGCGTGCAGGCCGGTGTTGGACAAGGTGAGCCGGGTCAGGTGATCGCTCAGGGTTTGCAGGTTCTCATTATCGAAAGAGGCGGCCAGGCGGTTGCCTTCCAGATTGAGCGATTCTAACTGGGGCATGCGCGCGAACATTGCCATGGCCTGATCATCGATCTGACCGCCCTCTATACGTATTGTCAGGTGCTGTAGGTCCGGTAAGGACGCTAGCAAGTTAGGAAGCGCGCCAGTCGGTGCAACGTGGCCGTCGAGGGTGAGTGCCTCCAGTTGTGTGAAGTGCCCCAGGAGCCTATTGAGCTGCTCACGGGTGGCGGTCATGCGCAGCAGCTGTAGTTCGCGCACGCGGGCGTACAGGTGAGGCGGCAATTGCGGTGGAAAGTTAGCCAGCGAAATGTCGGTTAATTGCAACGGGCCCATGGCCCCCAGGAAGTCAGTGCGCATGAATGCGAGCCATGCCTCGCCGATTTGCCTTCTGGCTACGGTTGCCTGTTCGCTCAGGGGGTTGGACGAGCTTGAGGCATTGGCCCAGTTGTCGAAGATGGCCAGCACCTGCTGTTGATCTCGCCGGTAGGCCTGAACGCTTTGCTGAATGCTGGGAGGGGTGTCGAATGCCATGTCGAACTGTCTGGCCTCGGAGGGTTGATCTGCCAACAGCGTCAGGATAGTTCGACGCGACAGCAGGTTACCTTGCAAGGATATGCGCCGACGTGGCTGTGCAGTTCGTGGCGCAAGGGCGAGTTCGTCGGGCACGCTGGTCAGTGCGTTGTCACGCAGGGAGAGGTGATCGATCGTGGTGAGCGACTGACTGTTGAGCCAGGCAGGCCAATCCACCAGGCCCGTGCGGTCTAGCCCGAGATAACGTAAACGGACATTGCCGATGTGCGGCCTGTCGTCAACATAGTTGATCGGGCAGCCACTCAGGTCCAGCACCTCCAGGTTTGGGAAACGGTCACTCAACCCTGCGATATAACCGCCACTCAAGCCCAGGCGCGTGTCGTGTAGCCGCAGCTCGCGCAGTGTCGCAAACACCTGTCGGGGTTGCAGGTTCAAGGTGCTGTAGGTGAGCCCTTGAGGGCTGCTGACTTCCAGGGATGTGAGGTGCCGGAAGCGTTGCAGGAAGTTGTCTACCGCCTGCAGTTCCGGGCCGATGTTCGCGCCCAGGGTGTGTGAGTTCATAAGGCCCGTGCCTTGGTAATCAACCAGGTGCAAGCGCACGATGCGTTGCTCGAAAAAGGCGGGTAGCTGTGCGGGATAGTCGATCAGCAGGATGCGATCCAGGCGCAGCGTGGCAGCGCCCCGGCCGATTTCCGGTAGGTTGGTGGCCTGCCAATGCAGCCATAGCGCGTCCTGAATACGGGTTCGGCTGTCCAGACGCCTGTGCAGGTCGGGCAGCTCAAGGGCCGCGTCGCTCCAGGCGGTCAGGCTCTGGTCCAGGGCATC